>CAZWVE010000428.1:0-1501 GCA_964636925.1 uncultured Marinicella sp. | reverse complement strand
CTCCAAAATAAAACCTATACCTGTCATAACGGATAGACCGGCCAATCACTGCCAATTTTTTAAAATAAGTGAAAATAACCTCTAAAAAGAACGGTAAACAAAAATTTGACAAGCGTACAAAAATAAGTACATGTTTATTATTTACCGCATAAGATTATGGACACCATTAATTACTCATCCTTTCGAAAATCGATGGCAGAATATTTGGATCGTGTTAACGAAGACTGCTCGCCTGTTTTAATTACCCGTCAAAAAGGTGCTTCTGCGGTTTTGATTGGTTTAGATGATTTTCACGCCATGCAAGAAACAATTTATCTCATGGCCAGCCCCAAAAATGCCCAAAACTTGAATGAGTCGATTGCGGAAATTGAATCTGGCAAGGTTGTTGACATTGATTTAAATGATCTGGATTCATGAAAATCACCTTTTCCCAAAAGGCATGGGATGATTATTTAGAATGGCAACGGCAGGATAAGAAAAAATTCAAAAGAATAAATACCCTCATTAAAAACATCAGCCGAACGCCCCATGAAGGTCTTGGTGATCCAGAACCTTTAAAGCATGAATGGCCTAAAAATAAGGAATCATACTGGTCAAGACGGATTGATATCAAAAACCGATTGGTTTATAGGGTAACCGAAAATCAAATCATCATCGCACAGTGCAAATATCATTATTAATGCTTTAGCGACAAATTAAGTCGCAATGAGTTTCCTCTCAGCCAATTTATGCTGTTCAAAGCAATCTCCATTCAATACAATAAAAACGTCAGAAAAACATCAACGTTCTCAATTTCATACCCTTTTAAAACCCTATAATTAAATGAAACTAATCATCGCCGGCGGTCGTGATTACCGCTTTACCCCGAAGGACATCGAACGCTTAAACAACCTTAAAAACATCACAGAAGTCGTTTCCGGTGGCGCCCGGGGTGCCGATGCCCAAGGTGAACAATGGGCCGCCGAACAAGGCATACCCGTTAAAGTCTTCAAAGCCGACTGGAAACAATACGGCCGCGGCGCCGGCCCCCGCCGCAACCAAGCCATGGCCGACTACGCCGACGCCGTAGCCTTATTCCCCGGCGGCAAAGGCACTGAGAATATGCGCAAACAAGCCCAAAAAGCGTCGCTGATTATTTATGACTGGCGGTCGTGAATAAATCTATTAAACAGCCCAGTCATTCTCGTGCTTGGCACGAGAATCTCCCCAATTAAACAGCAATAGTTACTTAATTGATATCCACTTTATAACCGGAGAAAAACCATGCAAAGACTCGAAAAAGAAATCCGCAAAAAACGCGCCAAACTTCTGTCCGGCCTCAACACCGAGCACATCGAATTCTTCGAAGCCGTCGAAGAACTCAGAGACACAATAGATCGTTTTAAATCGAAATTCCACGTGACGATGTTCCCCGAAGAATACGATTTTATGTACGATGATTCGGTAGACGCCAAAGCCCGCTACCGCGGTGATAACCCGATGTCTGAAAGTTACCAAACTA
>CAZWVE010000427.1:0-1503 GCA_964636925.1 uncultured Marinicella sp. | reverse complement strand
AAAAAGCCATTAAATTAAATCTCATTGCCATGGCCTTGTTAATGATTGGATTTTTAGGCAGTTATTTGGTCATTGATTATATTTTATAATGTTGGCAGCCCTCACCACAGCTCAATTGATTGGTATTATTATCGGCTTATTGATGTTATCGGCATTTTTTTCCAGTGCCGAAACCGGGCTGATGGCTTTAAATCGCATTAAGCTCAAAAATGACGCCAAATACATTAAGGGGGCGCGCTTAGCATACCGGTTATTACAAAAACCCGATCGTCTGATTGGTATTATTTTAATCGGCAATAATTTTATTAATATCTTAGCCACCGCATTAACCACGTTGCTGGCAATAAAAGTTGCCGGCGAACAAGGTATTGTTGTTGGCACGGCTCTGTTAACAGTCGCCATATTAATCTTCGCTGAAATTACTCCCAAAACCTATGCCGCCATTCATCCCGAACGCATAGGTTATCCGGCTGCATACGTTTTAACACCCTTGTTAAAAATGTTTTGGCCATTGGTTTGGCTGATTAATTTATTTACCAACAGCATCCTCAGGCTTTTGGGGGTGCCGGCGGAAATCGCGGAAAAGGCGTTGTCACGGGAAGAATTAAAAACATTGGTTATCGAAAATGACATGCTGAATCCGGATGTGCATCAAAAAATGATGATTAACGTCATGAATTTAGAACACATAAAAGTCGAAGATGTGATGGTGCCGCGAAATGAAATACAAGCCATTAATATCAACGATGACTGGCACAGTATTGAACGCAAAATTGTCGGCACCTATTTGACCCGACTGCCGGTTTATCAGGACAGCATTGATCATGTCATTGGCATCTTGCATATTCGCACCATTCTTACGATGCTCAAAAACAGCACATTAACCAAGAAAAAGTTAAAAAGGATATTACGCAAACCTTATTTTGTGCCGGAAACAGCCCACCTATCCGGCCAATTGCGTGAATTTCAGAACAAAGAACGGCGTATGGGGTTGGTGGTTGATGAGTATGGCGATTTGGTCGGACTGATTACATTGGATGATATTTTGGAACAAATTGTGGGTCGTTTCACGTCCCAATTCGGTGATCGCGGTTTACAAATTATTCAAAAAAGTGAACAGGAATATGTGGTCAAAGGCCGCATTGCCATTCGCTTTTTGAATCGTCGTTTACACTGGGATCTGCCCACGGATGATGCCACCACCTTAAACGGTTTAATTACCGAAACCATTAAAGATTTGCCAACGCCCAATCTGGAATTACGTATCGGCAATTATCACCTAACCATCTTAGAGGTGGGTGAAGACAATACCATTAACACCATTTTGATAAAAAAACTTAACCACGACCAGGACTGATTCAGACAACGCTTTTTTGTGTGCCAAAAATCAGATAACCCACCACTGCCAAAAGCAACAAAACAGCAAATAACACCCACAAAACCATACCGAGGGAATACGACATTAAATAACCACCCACGGCACCACCGGCAAAAGCACCTAAA
>CAZWVE010000426.1:0-1505 GCA_964636925.1 uncultured Marinicella sp. | reverse complement strand
CATCCGGATCATCTGCAAAATGAATTCCGCCTTTTCCGCCTACCGGCAGATCGGCTAAGTAGATCCAATTGTCCAATCCATACTGCGGATTATTTACATTGGCTTCCAGGTTAGAAATATCAAAACCGGCAATCGACAGACCGATAAAGACGACAAGGGTAATGCCGATATACCAGAACAGCATAGAGACCACTTCTCGTGGACTTTTTTCGAGGCGGCTTTTATTGAACCATTGGTACTCAATACCATGGCGAATACGGCTCAAAATAATAATAAGCACGATAGAAATCAGAATGGCAATCAGTAAGCTACTGGGTACGATTTTCAAAGAGCCCAATTCAAAGCCATCGGTAAAAATAAGTTTCAGTTGTTGATAGGTTTCTTTAAAGGCGCCACCCAACCAAATCAAAAAGCCAAGACCGGCGATACCGACGACAATACTGATAAGCAAGCTGACCCAAAATGGAAACGCATAAACAATGTCATCTTCTGAGTCATGATCCTCATCATCGTTTTCCTCAGCCTCCTGTTTGAGTTGTCGAATACGGTGTACCAACAGGATTTTGCGCAGACCATTAATATTCTTAGCGGCCAAATGCAACATAAATCCGCCTAAATTTAACACCAGCAGGTATTGGGCTAATTTAGCATAGGTCGCCACATACAGAAGTAATGTCACCACGGCAATGGCACAACTGATGGCGGCGATAAGTCGATCTTTATAGGGTTTTAAGACCCGGTACCAATAATAAGCAGCGGCGATAAAAAGCAGATTAACGGTAATAAACAGGGGCGTGATAAATAAAGATTGTGAGCTCAGCCATTGATCAAAATTATATTGCCGGTAATCAATGGCATTCCAACCAAAGGCCGCTAAAATAATCAGACCGGTGGAAATCCAAATAAAGCGTTTAATGTTTTTCGGATTAAAGGATTTGGGTAATAGCGGCAGCGATAAAAATAAGCAACCATCACGAATCAATAAGGCCAAAACCATGAGTAATAACAGCCACTGAAAAGGTGGAGGGACCAGCCAGGCATAGATAATCGCAGCGGTCAAAGGTAACCAAAAAGTTAAACTCAGGCTTTTGAACTGGCTTTTAAGGGTGTCTAAATGCGGTTTTTTATCATAGCTTTTAAAATAGTGAACCCGGTGTCTAAAAATAAGGAACACGTAGTAAAGCAGTGCAATGCCTATTAAGCCCAGCGCTGTTAGTTGTGTGGGGATAATACGTTGAAGTTGTAATTGACTAAAATTCAGAGGCTGGGAGATGAATTGCCAGATTTTATGGCGAACTTTAATGCCCTGAATCCATAAATTGCGTTTTTGATTAAATATATCCTGCCTGATTTGATCTAATCTGGATGACATTAATCGACAGTTAATTAGTTCTTTGGTGTGGTTGTAATCCTCCCATTTTAAGCTGAGCTCAAAAGTAGAAAGTCATTGTTGCCATCATACTCGTTGCCCTTTAGGTTTAGCAAAAGAGTTTGATGGCATGCAG
>CAZWVE010000425.1:0-1506 GCA_964636925.1 uncultured Marinicella sp. | reverse complement strand
ATGCCGGTATCGGTATGTTATCCGGCATTAATCCCTGGTTTTTTGCACCAGTTGCATTATTTATCGGCACAATCGGCGCAATCTCTGTCTTTAAGGCGGTTTATATCGACAAACGTGAACTTAAATGCGCCTGTGTTGGTGGTGATAGCAACGTCCCACTGGGCTTTGTATCTCTGACTGAAAACCTAATGATGGTCACCGTGGCGGGCTATATGTTGATCAAATATGTAATGTAGCTACCCGCTTGACTATTTTTAAAGCAAACTATTGAGGCTTATGCCCAAACCAAAACGGGTTTGGCGATAATTATAATCAATTAAGCTGTCTCCGTGACCGTTAGATATAACCGTGTAGCCTTGGAGTTTACCCCATAATGGAAAAACAAAACCTAATTCCGAATAGCCATTATTAGTGGAAAAATTTCTGCGACCTTTAAAGTTTAATTCAAAATGACGCCATTTATAGGCCATATTAAGCTCAAAGTGACCCATATAATCTTCAATATCTGGATTATCATCACCGCCGGGATCCAGATCAAATTCTTTCTCATCTTCTGAAAGTCTTACCCAGGGTTTAAGTGACAAGGCAAAATTATCATGTTCATACAGGAAATTCGCATACACCCGATTCCAGCTTCTTGATAAGGCCTGCGTCCGACCATTGGATTCATGCTCAATCCCAAACACCATCGCCGTGTTACCGTTTAAGATTTGCCATTTCATCGGCATTAAATAAAACAATTCGGGGTTGTAATTGGTTTCTCTGAAAGGCTTAGAAATATTGTCAGCATAAACCTGCCACCATGCCTTTAACGTAAAACCTAAATACAAGGCATCATTTTCAACGAACATGTTTTTTTGGTTGAGTGACACTTTGTAACTGATTTGAAACATCGCTTCCATATCTTCCAAATTTTGTTCATAACCCTCAAAGAATTGATATTCTTTTTTATTAACGGCATTGGTTGTATAGACCGGCAAGATGTAGTTCATTTTGTGAGGCGTTAAGACAAAAGGGTTATCCCGTGTTTTGCGCTCCTTATTCAACCGTTGTGAGATAGCACCAAGATTTTCATCATTATCAGATTGGTTGAATTCCGATTCCACATCATCCTGCTGTTGATTACAAAGTGCCTTGATTTCCGCAATAGTCAAATCCTCTTGTGCTTCAGAAAACTGCTTTAAAACACATTCATTAAATGACTCTGAGGATGATTTTTGAGCAAAAACAGGCATTGTGATTAAATTCAAAATCATAAACAGAGAACAGAATAAATAATTATTTTTCATGGGTTGTTTTTTTGCGTTGTAGTATGGAAAAGCCAAAATAGGGCATTTTTTAAAAAGTAGCGCATTATAACGCCTGAATATTCTATAAATAAAAAATATCGAAATAAATCATCTGATTATAACCAGTTTGCATCAATATCAAGTGCTTAACTTCAGTTCAAACAAGCAACAAGGTATAATCAGCCCAGTCTTTAAACCGCCCATTTTATGACCGCTG
>CAZWVE010000424.1:0-1508 GCA_964636925.1 uncultured Marinicella sp. | reverse complement strand
GGTTTAAATCGACGGCATTGAGCAGTTCATCGACACGGTCATCATCAACAAGACCGGCAATTTGTAATGGGAATGAGACGTTTTCAGCCACAGTAAGTGTGGGAATCAGGTGGAACGATTGAAACACAAAGCCCATATCGCGTTGACGTTTCAATGCCAGTTGTTCTTCATCCATCAAAGTTAAGTCATCCTGATTTAAAAGGACACGACCCTTGTCAGGATAATCCAGACCGGCCAATAAACTTAATAAGGTGGATTTCCCCGAACCTGATTTACCCATAATCGCGACAAATTCTCCGGGCATAACCTTGAGGGATACATCTTTAATAACGCTGATGTCGGTTTGTTCTATTTGAAAAGATTTACTCAAGTTGTCGGCCATCAGGACCGCAGATGGATTATTGCTCATAATTTTTTGATAAATAGTCTGTGACAGCGGGCAAAATGTTGTTGTTAACAATCACTTCATAACCGGCCTGATTGGGGTGAATGCCGTCGGATTGGTTGTATTGGGGATCGCCGGCGACACCTTGTAGAAAGAAAGGAATAAAAGCCACATCCAAATCGCTTGCAATACGAGGATACATGTCTTTAAAGCCACTGACATATTCGCGGCCTAAATTATCATAAATTTCCATACCGGCCAAAATAACATCACTGTTATTTTGACGTAAGGTTTTGATGACGGTACGGATGTTTTTTTCCGTTAAAGCCAGATCCAGACCCCGCATGGCATCATTGGCACCAATGTTTAAAATGGTCAAATCCGGCTGTAATTGCATCACCCAATCCAGACGATTAACCAATCCGGTGCTGGTTTCACCGCTTAAACCGGCATTCACCACCTTAATTTTTGTATAACCGTGTTGATGCAATTGCTGTTGCAATATGGCCGGATAGGCATGATTTTCAGCCACGCCCAAACCTTCAGTCAGAGAGTCACCCAGGGCCAAAATCACAAATTCATTTTGTGGGATTTTGTGTTCTGTATTTTCGCTCAGATCTGAGGCAGGCGGTTCATGACAAGCAGATAGCAATCCGATTATAAAGACCCAAAGGGCGGCGTTAAGTCTGTTCATGACATCTAATGTGGCGACGATTTTTAGTTTCACAAGAGAATGATATTATCAACAATCTGTGTCAATGTAATGTCAACAAAATGCCGGGAATGTCCGTTTTTGACGTTTTTTTGTCACACAGACGTTACAATAGGATGTTTTTGACAACGACTGAATCATGGAATACAAAAGCCCACGTTATGAAGACGGTGTAGCGCGAAAGATCGGTGTTCTCATGGTGATATTAGGTACGCCGGACGCGCCCACGAAAGCCGCATTAAAAAGGTATTTAAAAACCTTCCTTTCAGATCCACGGGTGGTGGAATTTCAAGGTCCGCGTTGGCTGTGGTTGCTTATTTTAAATACTGTTATTCTCAATATCCGACCCAAAAAATCAGCCGCAGCTTACGCCGGAATTTGTCATGAATTGGGGGAAAAAACAGGTTCACC
>CAZWVE010000423.1:0-1509 GCA_964636925.1 uncultured Marinicella sp. | reverse complement strand
TGATTAAATGATCTATGATAACAATCTCGTAACGGCTGTGCTAAATCCAAATGATTATTTTATAACGGTTCATTAAAAAAATAACAATTGCTCAACATTAGTATAACTTTATATGATGTCCTGTTAATGCGTTTGCGAAACAACATTGAGGTCCGATAGATATGCTTGATAATCAAACTTATGAATTAACAATGATATTGATTGGCGGTTTTTTAATGAGTGCCATCGCATTAATCGGGGGGATAACTACAGTATTACGCCCTGCCACTTTAGATAAATTGATTTTACCGTTTATCTCCATGGCCGCCGGTACTTTGCTGGGTGGGGCTTTTTTCCATATGGTTCCCCATGGTCTGGTAGATTTTGAACCGTTGACAGCTGCTATCTGGTTAGTGGCCGGTTTTACAACATTTCTTGGCCTGGAACAGTTTCTACACTGGCACCAAGCACATCAGATTTCGAACAAAAAACGACAACCCATGGCGTATTTAATTATCATGGGTTATGATAATGATGACTCATAAATACCCGCAATAAAGACTGAAAAAATAATAATTAAACATGTTTGGTGTTGAACACCATTTTTTCACTTCAGTCTATTTTGGATTCTGTTGAATACATCTTGTTCTGTTGTTCGCCACATATCGTTGGCGAGTTGTTGACATTGTAAAATGGTTTCATAGGCTTTCAGGCCTTGATTTAACGCTAAATAGGCTTCTGCCTTTAATCGTAAATAAGGCACTGCAAAAGGCTTGTGTGGCTCTGATTCCATTAAAACATTCAGTGCCATCTGATAATTGTCTTGTTGCAAATAATAATCAGCCATTAAATTATTGGCGGAAATTATGGATTCATTGTCTTGAATTTTACCGGCACTTTGCTTGACCTTTTTCAAAGTGTCAAATGCCAGCTCTTTTGAACCTGTTAGCCATTGATAACGGGCTTTTTTAATGTCTAATGCGGGCTGCATTCGAGATTCATTATTTTCATCAATGTGGCTTTGTATCACATTGATTTTATCCATCAAATCGTCCGTTATTTCTTGATCCAACCATAAATCTATTTGCATTAAATGGGCTTTAATTTGTCGTCTTTTATCTTCAGTCTGAATGGCCAGTTTTTGATATTTTTCTAAATACTGCTTGGCCTCCTGCCAGCGGTATTGCACCCTCGACATATCAAAAAAAGCCCGCAAAGCGGATAAATGCATGGCCTTATATTTAATCTGAATTGCATTCTTAAGAAGACGATTGTTATAAGTCCATGCTGACTCATGTTTTCCTTGGACCATCAGAGTATAAATTAACTCATTAAGAATGGCGCCCTCACCCAATGCATAATCGACTTCAGACAGTGTTTCCAGAGCCTGATGAAGCCGTTCTTCTGCTAAATGATAGTTTGCCTGGTGATTAGCCATTCGTGCTAACAAGGTCAAAATACGGGCCGTACCAACTGTGTCTTTGTTGAGCTGAAAAATACGAAGTGCTTTTTCTGCTTCAAGGCCGGCTT
>CAZWVE010000422.1:0-1530 GCA_964636925.1 uncultured Marinicella sp. | reverse complement strand
ATAAGCGTATCACCCATGCATGGTTACTGTTATGGGCATTGTAGCTAATTAACTGCTGTAATGTTGCGACATTTTTCGGTTTAATCAAATGACCATCGCTGTGATATTTCTTGATATAAATCATGGCTTGGCGGTATTGTTTTGCCGATACAAGTTGCGCGACATGTTCAGCAGGTGCTGTTGCCTGTTGTTGCCTGGCTAAATGCTGGGCATCACGTCGATAACGGTTGATATCGTCTCGTTGTCCATTGTCACAAACCTCATCAATAATGGCCAGGGCTTGTTGACCATCACCAGCGGCCAATAATTCTTCAATCCGTAGTGTAATGGGGTCGTAATCGGCTTGAGTATTGGACTTTGATGAGTGTCGGTCTTCCACATCATCCATGGTTTCATGACCAATACTGTCAGCATGACGGTACATCACATAGCCTATGACACTAAAACTAAACACCAGTAAGAAATAAAGCAACCAGGCCAATAAAACCCCCTCAATGGGTGCCGGCAATACACCATTAAAGACAAGACGAATCACTAAATTAAGCCCCGACAGGACAATAAAAAAGAGCGTTAAGGCAGCATATTCAGTGCCGATGCGTGTTGCTATCTGAATCTGCGTCAATGGATTCAGGGCATGGATAAGGCTTTGGCTTTCCGCCAATATCATTAAAAAAGCCGGTGTTAATAGTGTGGTCAGCAAAAGTAAAGCGGTACCGGTGGCGGGGTCATAACGAAACAAAAAAATAAAGATCAGCAGCTGTAAAACCGGCATACCCAGAGCTTTAAAGCCTATCAATTCCGACATTTGGTGAGACAATGAGTCACGGTATTGAAATTCACCACGACTGACACTGCTCAACACTTCAAAGGCCAGTTTGTAGGAGGTTAAAAATAAAGTGATTTGTACGAATAATTGAATAATCAGTGAAGGAATGGCCAACAGCAGATTAAGAAAAGCCAATAAAGTAATCTGGAAAAATAATTTTTCTTGCCGAATATAGGCCAAGAAAAAACCGAATCGGTGCCAAAAAGACGGCGTTTCCTTATAAAAACGCGAGGGCGGCACGAGGTCAGCGCTGAATTAAAGCGTTATGATAAACATTTTGTACATCCTCAAGTTCATCCAGCATGTCAATAAATTTATCAAATCGAGCGATGTCTTCCTGGTCGTTAATTTCAACGGTGGTTTGCGGTACAAATTGAATTTCTGAGACTTGAAAATCAATTTCGCCATAAGCCTCTTGCAATGCTTGCTTGGCTTTGTGAAATTCTGTGTGTGGCGTAAATACCGTGATGTTGCCCGCTTCTGATTCAATGTCTGTTACATCCACATCGGCTTCTAACAAGACTTCCAACACCGCATCCTCATCATCACCGTCAAACACCAGGATGGCACTGTGATCAAACATGTGCATAACGGTGCCCTGGGTGCCGATAGAACAATCGGTTTTAGTGAAACACAAGCGCACATCACCAAAGGTTCGGTTCGGATTATCGGTTAAACAATCGACAATCACCATACAGTTCCCG
>CAZWVE010000421.1:0-1531 GCA_964636925.1 uncultured Marinicella sp. | reverse complement strand
CCTATGCCTTAATGGATGAAAAAACCGGTGCCTATAATGCCCTGGTTAAATTACAAAATGCCGGTTTAAGCTATCAAATTGAAGGTGACGAAACCTTTAAAAATATTCAGGGTACCAAGGTCTATGACTACATTGTTGACGGCATGAAAGACAACGCCACAGCCTATGGTGAAGGCCAGGTGGTGGCGACCGTGGATGACAGCTTTTCAGGCATGCTGTTTGAAAATCTGGTGTACGATAAAAATAACAAACGGTTTTTATTGGCCAGCATTCGCAGCGGTGAGATTTACCAAATTGACGAACAACAAAACTTAAGCCCGTTCATCAGCGACGGCAACCCCGAAAACGGTCCCTGGGGGGCTGTTGATATGGTTCTTTCCAGAGACAAACAATCTTTATGGGTGGCCTCCGCCTCGATGCCGCAGTATAACGGTGTCAGTGAACAAAACCTTGGCAGCGCCATGATCAGCCATTACCGCTTAAGCGATGGTGAACTGATTAAACGTTATTCATTGGACGATTTAAAAACACCGAAATTATTAACCGCCTTACATATTGGACATAATGAAAGCGTTTACTTTTTAAGCCTGTTTGAACAAACCATTTATCAACTCAAACCAGACAGCGAAAAACCTGAAAAAGTCATTGAATTACCCGGACTTACCGCAATCAAAGCCATCACGTCCAATGCCGATGACAGTTATTTGTATGTCGCTGATTTTGAAAAAGGCTTGTATGTGATTGATGTGGCCAATCAAAAGGTTGGTAATATGGATCCCAAAGGTGAACGCTTTTTTACCGGTATCAGTGATTTGTTTTTCGTCGATGGTGATTTAATCGGTATTCAAAGCGGCGTTTCTCCGGCGCGCGTGATGCGCTTTAATCTGGCACAAGGTCTTATTGTAAAAATGAATTTTCCTCTGGAAGCTTCCCATGATGCCTTCGCCACCTTAGGCAATGGTACCGTGGTTGAGGATTCAGTTTATTATGTCGCCAATTCCCAGTGGGGAAAAATGGATATGGGTGGTAATTTAATCGACGGTGAACAGTGGCAGCCGTTAAAAATTATTCAATCCCCCATCGATTTTCGCATGCAGGAACACATTGACAATCAAAAACGTATTGAAGAAATTAAAAAGAAACGTGGTATAAAATAAGCCATTTAAAAAAAGAAAAAAACCGGCCTCGGAGGGCCGGTTTTTTTATGCCTGATGTTCCTGTAAATAGTGTTGAATCACAAATTCTACGCATTCATCAAAGTGATGATTCAGTTTCTGCTTGATCTCTTCGCTGATAAGCGTGTCACAATCGTAATCACCACTCCACTTAATCAAGTGCAAAATGGCCGGTGTTAAATCCAGTCCTTTCTGAGTCAACGTGTATATTTTCTTGCGACCGTTTGTGGGGTCTTTGTGTTGTTCAACAATGCCATGATGCGCCAGTTTTTTTAAGCGGTCGGCCAGGATATTAGTCGCGATGCCTTCGTCACTGTCCATAAAGTGCTGGTATCGACAGCTGCATTTGAACAGCA
>CAZWVE010000420.1:0-1531 GCA_964636925.1 uncultured Marinicella sp. | reverse complement strand
CATAAAAATAATATTTCTTCGTTTTCCCTTAATTCAGAAGGTGACAAATTGGTTTTTGTGGCCAAGCCGGGGAAAGACAAGTCGGAGAAAAAACTAACAAAGAAAGGTTTCAAAGCTGAAGTCTATGAAGAGGATATTCAATTTAACCATGCCTATCAAGTCAATCTAAACAACTTAGAAGACGAATCGGTTCAATTAAATATTGATGAACATATCTTGTCAGTACAGTTTCATCCCGGTAAAGATCATGTGCTGCTTCGAACCACACCAACGCCGCATATCGATGATAATTATACATCGTCCGAATATGGTATTTATCGGCTTGACGGTGAGCGTGTTCAGGCGTTTAAAACCGAAGGTAAGCTAGGTGAAGCCGAATGGTCACCTGATGGCAAATATGTCGCCATGATTGGTGCCGAAGATAAGCATGATCCGGCCAGTGGCCGTTTATTTGTCGCTCGCAGTGGCAACGGCAAGATGACTGAGTATGTTAAAGACTATGCAGGTCATGTCAAAGCCATTGAATGGCTGTCAGATTCTCAGCTGGCCTATATGGGTCATATTGGCACCAGCAGTGAAGTCAGTGTCATTAATCTCGATACGGAAAAAGTTGACAACAGGCTGCCACTCGGCAAAGCCGTGTTAAGTAACTTTGATGTCAGCGAAGACGGTAAAACCATGGTTGCGACCGTTGGCCGCGCTGATCATCCGCGAGAAGTTTACTCGGTCAATAACGGTGATTTGAAGCGATTAAGCCATTCCAACCCCTGGCTGGAGAATATCGCCATGCCGAAACAGGAACCGATTAAATATACGGCGCGTGACGGTCTTGAGCTTGAGGGTATACTGATTTATCCTGTTGACTATAAAAAGAACCTGCGTTATCCGCTGATTATGATGGTGCATGGCGGCCCGGAAGCCCATATCAGCAATGAGTGGCTGGATCGTTATTCATATCCGATTAAACATGCTGCCGGCAATGGTTTTGCAGTGTTTCTGCCGAACTATCGCGGCAGTACCGGTCGCGGTGTTGAATTCAGTAAAAAAGGTCAGGCGGATTATGCCGGTGGTGAGTTTAACGATCTGGTGGATGCCATCACCCATTTATCTGATGAAGGGATTGTCGATAAAGCGCGTGTTGGTATTACCGGCGGTTCTTACGGCGGTTATGCCTCTGCCTGGGCAGCCACCGCCTTAAGTGAGCATTTTGCCGCCAGTGTTATGTTTGTGGGCATTGCCAATCAGCTGTCAAAGTTCGGTACCACGGATATCCCCAAGGAAATGTACAACGTGCACGCCCGCAATTACCCCTGGGATAAATGGATGTGGATGCTGGAGCGTAGTCCGATTTATCACACCGATAAAGCACAAACGCCACTGCTGATTATGCATGGCAAAAATGACACACGGGTACATCCGGCGCAGTCTATGGAGCTGTATCGCTATATTAAAACCCGCACCGATACACCGGTCCGGCTGGTGTACTACCCGGGCGAAGGCCACGGTAACCGCAAAGCCGCGGCGCAACTGG
>CAZWVE010000419.1:0-1548 GCA_964636925.1 uncultured Marinicella sp. | reverse complement strand
CACAAATCCCATAACAGCGGCTATAATAACCGATAACTGAATATAATGGGGTAAAGAAAAATAAGCTTGTGCCTGATCAGAAGACATTTGTCCTGTCTTGACGGCCAGTTTTGATACCTGATTGAAATAATCCGGCGTAATCCAGGTATGGGTAATAAATTGTGCCAAAGGCACCAAGATAACTATAAACAAGGTCAACCACAAACCACTGTGCACCCCCTGCCAGTAAGTCATGGTTCCGCTATAAAAATGTTTTCGTTTATTTAACAGCGCGAGGACATAAACGCTGATGGCAACCACCGCAAAAAAATTGGTGTAAACAGCGTGTTTGTCAATATACCGGTCATGAAGACCCACCAGACGTTCCAGAAACATCCATAACAAAGTGACCACAAAAAAAACAATGGCCCATTTAATTTCAGTTTTATAATTGTTCATTCTATTTCCCCCTTCAGGTTAATAAGGACTGTCACCATATTTTTTCTCACCGGCCAGTATGGCTGTATTAAGACGGTTTTGTAGCGGCGGCAACGTACAGGTTGAATAGGCGGTAAAGGCGCAAGGCGGATTATAGGCTTTGTTAAAATCCAACAACACCCGGCCCTGTTCATTTACCAGGCCTTCAGAATATAAAAACCGCCCAGGACCATAGGTCGTGCGGCCATTGGTTTTATCACCAAACACCAGGTAATAACTGTCACCGCCGTCAAAAGCATCCAAACTCATGGGCTGTCCATTTAAAACAAATTCCAATCGCCCGGGTGATGGTTCATCGTAAAGTTGTCCAAGAACATTCACAGTTTGAATAACTTTTGGCGGCTGATAAGGCATAAAATTGGCCCAAACACGGTACGATTCCTGTTCAGGAAAATAATCAAGTCCCTTAAAATTTAATCGGGTTTCTGCATTCGAATCCTTAATGCGTAGCGCCTTTTTGTGGCGCTTTATCACATGAAATTCAAAACTATCAATGTTGAATACCGTTGTTTCCGGCTCTTCCAGGTCAGCGTAGACAGGAATCGTTTTAGTGACCGGTTGACCACCGGCTTGAATCGGGACATTTTTTGCCGGGGTAAAAAAAACGGCGTCATCCGCCTGCAAAGTAAAATACCCTACATAGTCAGGGCCACTGCTGAGTTTAATATCATTATCAGCCGCTGAACCGATGGAATTTTTACCGGGATAAAGCCACGCCATTGCCACCAGAGATAACCAGCCATGGGGTTTTTGTAAAGCGCTGAGACGCGCTTCCTTCCAAGCGTTATATTCTTCTGTGGCATGACCACTAATACCGGCCATAAGTAACACAATTGTTAGCAGTGTTTTCATAAAACTATCTTAAGAACCCTTTATTTAGCGTGTTTATCATACTGGAAAACCGGCAATCGGTTAATTATTTTTTTTGACATGTTCTATTTGATAACAACTGTGAATGCCACTACCGGCAAAATCCGGATCCAGACTGTCTGCGGTTATGTCTTTGATGGAAAATTCGCGGGTTAACGATTCATCCAGTTTGAATTGTTTAAAATTATTAGAAAAATATAA
>CAZWVE010000418.1:0-1556 GCA_964636925.1 uncultured Marinicella sp. | reverse complement strand
GGTGAGCTTATCCGGTACTTTCACCAGTTTAATCCGCCAGTCGCCTTTATTCGGCCCCGATTTAATTTTTTTGGCGTGCGCCAGCCGGATTTCATTCGGGCCTTTGGCATTAACCTGCTCGCCAAAGGCAAATTCATTGGCGGTACCATTTTCAAATTGGTCCTGGTTGATATTTCGATTGGTAACAATGAGCATGATAAAACCTTTTTATTCAGACCAGACGGCCATTTCATTGCCACCGGGTTCTTTAAAATGAAAACGCCTGCCGCCTGGGAAGTCAAAAATATCGAGGGTGACGTCACCACCGGCGTGTTGAATTTTTTGTAAAGTTTGTTCTAAGTCATCAGAATAAAAAACTGTTAACGGCGCGCCTGCATCGGCGGTTTTAACCTGCTTCGCGGTATAAAAGCCACCATCCAGGTTATGTAAACTAAAAGCGGTGTAATCAGGCCCATAATCGGTGAATGACCAGCCAAATACGTCACGAAAAAATGATTTCGTTGCGCTTAAATCCAAACTGGCGTATTCCAGATAATTAATCGATTCGTGTTTTGGCATGGTTAGCCTCTTGCGTGGACTGATTTAATTATAGCCTGTAGGCGTTCATGAAACGATGGGTTAAGTGTTAAAATAATTCAATGACTGCGCGACTGCCATGTGGCGCCCAAGATATGCTTGAAGCGGCGATTATGCAAAAACGCCGTTTGGATATTGTTTGTCTTAATCAGGCGGGTGAAAAAATCAGCTATTCGCGCGTTTTACCCATCGACATCAATAGTCAGGAGGGTATTGAGTGGTTACATTTTATCTATGCCGACGCGGGCGATAATATTCGGCGGGTACAAATTAACACGGCACATATTGTGTCTTTTCAGGCGGTTGATGATCAGCAGCCAGATCTTCGTTATCAATGTGATTAAGTGCTTTCAGACGCGGCCTGCCGGCCACATGACCAGCACAGACCATAATGCCCTTCGTTGTCTTCGCCGCATTGCGGGCAGGTCCAGTCCGGTGCTTCTGAGCTGTCATCAAGCGTTTTCTTAAAGTCATTAACAATCTTCATTGCTTGAGGGTAATCAGATTTTCTGTGTAACCACAATTCAGGCCAGGTTTCAGTAAAGGGCAAATCACCGGTACCACCGGCCAACAGCTCATTTTTTATAAAGCTAGATAAATCGGCTTCGTCTAATTGCTGTTTTAATTGCAGCAAGACAAAAAGTCGTTCGTCGGTGAATAGTTTAATCATGACCTCATTATACCAATATTTTTTTGCGTTTATTAAGTGGATTTAATGCAACAAACAATCGGTTATAATAATAAGGATTTTTAGTAGCGAGGACATCATGTTTGATTGGCAGGCTTTTTTGGGTTGGAATGTGATTGTTCATTTTGGTTTATTAATGCTGGCAACTTTAATGGTGGCCGGTGCCACGGATTGGGTCATACGCATTCATCAAAAAATGTTTGATCTGCCGCGAGAGCGTTTATTATTGTCTTATTGGTATTTTTTGGCCTTTTATAAGGTGCTTATCTGGGCCTTGTTTTTAGGTCCTTAT
>CAZWVE010000417.1:0-1562 GCA_964636925.1 uncultured Marinicella sp. | reverse complement strand
TAGCCTCAATATAATCTTGATTCTGTAAGCGCTCCTCTGCTTTAATTAAAGCCATTACAGCAAATGCTGTTGTTTGTGTATCTTCCCCGTTTGTCGTTGCCGTTGATTTCCAGTTAAATGATCCGTCTGTATTCTGTAAGCTAAGCAGATAATCAGCCAACTCTTTTAAAGTCGTCATGCCGGTTAAGTCTGTATTAGAGTTATTAGAGATTGCTGGAAATTCCAGGCGATTAATATCAGCCAATCCCTGCACACCTGATGCCAAAGCAATCACATCATAGTTACTTTCAAAATCAATAACATTAAGTGAATCCAAAAGAGCCTGTTCAAACTCTTGAGAAATAGCTTTATGACAATAGCGTTCAGCCGCTAAAAGATGCGGTGCCAAATCCCAAACTTTAAGATTTGGATTGGTAGGTCGAATTGTGTCAATATATTCTGTTGTATCCATATCACCACCATAAGTACCTGTCAACAATACCTGGTAAAAATTAGTCTCAACCCAGTCAGTATAAGTTATATCTCCAGTCTCTGCAGATAGCTTCCAAAAACTCCAGGGCGTGACAGTTGTTAGCTTTGGTGAATCATCTGGAAATGTTGAAGATCCACCCGGCTCAGCCTCACTTAAAAAATAGTCGCTTGCTAAGACGGCACCATCCAGAAAGTCAGTAATACCCGTCACCTTGCTTGCTTCTAATAAGCCATCCGCAATAGGGTTTAAAATATTGCTTGGCGTACTATCACAATTATGCTCTTCCCAACTCCAACCGCCATTATCACATTGGTTTCCCAAAATATGACTCGCTCCAAAAAGTATGGCTTGTTCATAGGGGCCTTCAAAAATCACTCGCTGTGATTTTTCGCTTTCTTTTTTAGCTGTCGCACCGAACGCTATCAATAGCAGAAACAGTATAATCATTATATTCTTTTTCATAGAAAACCTCTTTTAGAAATTAAAAATATCCCCCTCTTATTATCTTAGCATTCCGCTAAGCCATACACAATCAGTTGGTGACCCAGATCACATTTAATGCGACATTAAATGACTTTTGACTCATAAAATCTGATTTCAGCCATTAAAACCACAATGAAAATGTGAAGTTGGCACAAAACGGCACACGGTGTGCCACTTTGTGTCAACAGTCTTGGACTTCGTTTTTGTTTACTTCAAATGTGAGCCGTTGGTGAGCTACGTGAGTCAGAAGCTCACTCATCTGATCCAGTCAATGGTTACGGTTTTTCGCGCAACGAAAAGAAGTGGCCATTGACTCACTTTAACCGGGTCCACAGATGGGTATAGACCAAAGCCAGGCGCTCTGCCAGTTGCTCGTTGGTACTGGAACCGCCATGACCACCTTCGATGTTTTCGTAGTACCACACCGGATAGCCGTAGGATTCCATCTTGGCCGCCATTTTACGGGCATGACCCGGATGCACCCGATCATCTCGGGTTGAGGTGAAGAAAAAAGTGGCCGGGTAATCGGTGTCTTTTGTCAGGTTTTGATAGGGGCTGTATTCTTTCATAAATGCCCAATGCTCAGGATTATCGGGATTACCGAATT
>CAZWVE010000416.1:0-1565 GCA_964636925.1 uncultured Marinicella sp. | reverse complement strand
GCTTATCCGGTTCGGGCAAATCTTCGCTGGCTTTTGATACCATTTATGCCGAAGGCCAGCGCCGCTATGTAGAATCCTTATCTGCTTATGCCCGTCAGTTTTTATCGATGATGGACAAGCCCGATTTAGATCACATTGAAGGTCTGTCGCCGGCAATTTCCATCGAACAAAAGTCCACCTCACACAATCCACGGTCAACCGTCGGTACCATCACCGAAATCTACGATTATCTCCGGTTATTGTATGCCCGCATCGGTACCCCACGGTGTCCACAACATGATATTTCATTAGAGGCCCAGGAGGTTTCACAAATGGTGGACACGGTGTTAGCTCTCGAAAACGATCCCAAACTGATGCTATTGGCGCCGGTTGTGCGAAACCGCAAAGGCGAGCATGTGCTTTTACTGGAACAATTGCGGGGCAGTGGTTTTGTGCGGGTACGGATTGATGGTCGGGTCTATAACATCGATGATTTACCGAAGCTCAACCCTAAACAAAAACATGATATTGAAGCGGTGGTCGATCGTTTTCGGGTGAAAGATGACATGACGCAACGTTTGGCTGAATCTTTTGAAACAGCGCTATCCTTAAGCGACGGCCTGGCACAGGTGGTGTCATTTGATGATAACGATGACCAAAAGCCGGTCGATTTATTGTTCAGCTCTCTGTTTTCCTGTCCGGTGTGTGATTATTCCCTCAGTGAGTTAGAACCCCGGTTATTTTCTTTTAATTCTCCCAACGGTGCCTGTCCTGAATGTGACGGATTGGGTGTCAGCCAATATTTTGATCCTCAACGCATCGTACAAAATTGGGACTTGTCCCTGGCTCAGGGCGCCATTCGCGGCTGGGACAAACGTCATGGCTGGTATTTCCAGATGCTAAAAGCACTGGCCAAAGCCTATGATTTTGATGTTAACACACCATTAAAAGCGCTGTCTGAAGAGGTTCAGGAAGTGCTTTTCCACGGCAGCGGCAGCACCCCGATAAAATTCACCTATTACAGTGATAAAGGTGAATACCAACGCAGCCATCCTTTTGAAGGCATCGCCAATAACTATAAGCGCAGGTACCAGGAAACCGAATCATCCATGGTGCGCGAAGAACTCAATAAATTTGTCAGCAAAAAACCCTGTCCGGTCTGCCATGGTCAACGCTTAAACGAAAGTGCGCGACATGTGTACGTGGAAGACACCAACCTGCCCACCATCAATGCCCTGTCCATAGCCAAAGCACTTGATCATTTTGAGCATTTACAATTAACCGGTCAAAAAGGCCAAATTGCCGAAAAAATCATCAAAGAAATCAAGGAACGCTTAAACTTTTTAGTGAACGTGGGATTAAATTATCTGACCTTAGATCGCAAAGCCGATTCCCTGTCCGGCGGTGAAGCGCAGCGTATTCGCTTAGCCAGTCAAATTGGTGCCGGTTTGGTTGGGGTGATGTATGTCCTGGATGAACCGTCCATTGGCCTACATCAACGTGATAATGAAAAGTTATTAAAAACCCTGGTTAATTTAAAAAATTTAGGCAATACCGTGATAGTGGTTGAACACGATGAAGACGCC
>CAZWVE010000415.1:0-1567 GCA_964636925.1 uncultured Marinicella sp. | reverse complement strand
ACTTCACCGTTAACAATGGTGATTATTATGTTAATGGTCGTAGCGCTAATAAAGTCAATGAACTCTGAAGAACATTCCACTATAATACTTAACCATGAAAACCATTAAAAAAACACTCATTATTACGCTGGTGGTGATTTTGTTGTCATTTATTGTGGCCGTGAGCGCTTTAAATCTGACCGCCAATGAACTGAATATGTATTTCTTTACCATTCATGCCAGTTTGGGATTTATTGTTTTAATGTCACTAATTACCGGTATCCTGGTGGGTGCTTTACTTAGCTGGATTCTGTGGCTGTGGCCTGCCAATCGTGAAAAGCGTCATTGGCAGCGGCAGTATCATCAGTTAAAACAAAGCACTGAACACAGCATCGCAAAGCCAACGCCAGTCAATTCCCAGATTGAAGCAAAATGACCGGTGGTTTTATTTGGGTCGCGATGGCCCTGTTAAGTGGTGTGTTAATGGGGTTGTATTTGGCGCATGTGTTGCGTCATGTCACCACCCAAAAGAAATTTGAACAATTAAATCATCGCTATTTCAAAGGTTTAAACTATTTACTTAATGATGAGTCTGATAAAGCCATAGATGTTTTTATTCAGTTGGCTGAAACGTCGCATGCCACTTTTGAACCGCAATTGGCGTTGGGTAATCTTTACCGCAAAAAAGGTGAAGTGGATAAAGCCATTAAATTACATCAGGCACTGATTGCCCAAGCCCAGTTACCGGAACGCTATCGCACCCGGGCCTTATTGGCGATTGGTAAAGATTACATGAGTGCCGGGTTATTGGACCGTGCTGAAGTGTTATTTGCCGAGTTGGTGGAATTGGAAGCGCACACCCCTGAAGCGTTAAAATGGTTGATGGATATCTACCAACAGGAGCAAGACTGGAGCCAGGCCATTAAAACAGCGGCACGTTTTCAAGCGGCCACGGGCCGCTCAATGCGGGTTACCATCGGTCATTTTCACTGTGAATTGGCCGATGCCGCCCGTTTAAAGAATGATGTTGAAGAAGCGCTAAAACAACTGACTGCGGCTTTACGGGTGGATAAACAGTCGGTTCGTGCACATTTGAGCATTGGTCTTATTCATCAGTCCAATAACAATCATCAACAAGCCATGACATCTTTTCAACAGGCAATAGCCGCGGACAACAGTTTTGTGCCGATTATTTTAGAACCCATGGTCACCAGCTATCAAGCCATTGATGCACCCGCGGAGCTGATCGATTATTTAACCGAGTTAATGACTCAATATGCAGGCATTAGTCCGGTATTGGCTGTTACCCGTATAACGCAACAATTGTCAGGTCATGAGGCAGCACACAGGTTTTTACGTCATCATTTACAAGACAACCCGTCTTTTAAGGGGCTGGATATGTTGTTAAGCCTTGATGACAAAAGCCATACGGATTCAGGCCATGCCGATGATGTTATTTTAAAACAGTTAATTCAGCAATTCCTGGCGAAGCAACCCCGATTACGTTGTCGCAAATGTGGTTTCGGCGCACAATCCGTTCACTGGCAATGCCCCAGCTGTAAATACTGGGGGGTGGTAAAGCCCATTG
>CAZWVE010000414.1:1190-1579 GCA_964636925.1 uncultured Marinicella sp. | reverse complement strand
AATACAAAGGCTGCAACAAACCTTGCCGGCGGGTTCGAGCCAGGAACAAGCCAGCAAAATCGAAACTGCGATACGGAAGCTGTCTCGATTATCTGAGAAACTGATGCAGTTAGCCAAAGCCGAAGGTGGCCGTTTATTGTCCACTGAACGGCAGGATTTAATCAGTCTTTTACGCTTGATTGTTGAAGAATTCAGACGCTCCTATGCAAATGCAGTCATTCACTTAAATGTACCGGACAATGAATCATTCATGTCTAATCTGGATGCCGATGCCTTTGCCATCCTGGTGCAAAACCTATTGGATAATGCCATTAAGCATGGTCATGAAGGTAAACCGATAGAGATACAGTTTTCTGCCCAGGGTACTTTACGCATCATCAATCATGCAG
>CAZWVE010000414.1:0-1180 GCA_964636925.1 uncultured Marinicella sp. | reverse complement strand
TCATGCAGATGTTATCCCGGCCGAAAAATTAACTCAGCTTCATCGTCGTTTTGTCAGATCTAACAGCCAAGCTGAAGGATCCGGCCTGGGTTTAGCGATAGCTGATGCCATTGTTAGTGGCGTCGGTGCCACCATGACCATTCACTCACCTGCCGTTAATCGTATAGATGGTTTTGAAGTGCGTATTAATTTCTCTGGTATTTAGCCCGGCGATGTCATCAATACAAGATAGATCTTTCCGCTTATATGAAAGATAATTCAGCTAAGAAAACTAATGATTGGCAGTGGCATAAAAATATGAGAAGATAGTGGTCAATTACTATCTAAACTGTCATGACTTCCAGAACAAAAAATAAAACCGCTGAACAACGACGCCTTGAAACCGTTGAGACCCTGATAGATTTAGCAGGCGAACAGAACCCCAATGCCATCACCACCCAGGCTCTCGCCGATAAAATGGGTTTAACGCAAGGCGCGATATTCAGGCATTTCCCCACCAAGGAATCTATTTTTTCCGGGGTCATGGGTTGGGTGGCCGAGCGCTTAATGAAGCATATTCATAAAGCCATCAAATCAGAAGATTCGGCCATAGACAAATTACAGTCTATGTTTTTAGCCCATATTTCTTTTGTCAGTAAGCATCCGGGGATTCCACGCATACTCTTTGGTGAGCTGCAACATGACAAAAACAGCGTACCCAAACAGATGGTGAAGCAACTAATCGCGCTGTATGCTGATTTATGACAGGACATCATGCGCACAGGGAAAGAACGTGGTGAGCTCAATCCAAATTTAGACATTGAGGCGGCAACGCTGCTTTTTATTGGCAGTATTCAGGGGTTGGTGATGCAATCAATGCTGGCGGCAGATCGACAGGATATGTTGGCGCAGGCAGAAGCGGTCTTTAATGTGTATCGACAGTCCTTACTATAAACCCATAAACAAACGGATGTTCATGGGGCGCAAGCGGTCGTATACTCACGCCCTTAACGGGCATTCCTTATGCTTCGATCTCTGATTCAATCTCGATTCTGATTTCCCCATCCATGGAGTCGTCTTAAGCTGTGGTGAAATCGCATGTCTTCATTACCCGGCGCAGTGAACTGTGCTGCTCTCAGCACTTCTCGGTTAGATTAATAATCACTTAAATATATAAAATTGCTTGACAAAGCAGTCAGAA
>CAZWVE010000413.1:0-1602 GCA_964636925.1 uncultured Marinicella sp. | reverse complement strand
TGATCGCAGTGAATTTTTAAGTCGATTTGTGGATTTTGTGCAAAGTCATTTTGCCAGTGATTATTTTAAACTCAGTTGTCGTCAGGAGTTTTTACAGGCATTACCCAGCATTCATTGTGAAGCCCTGACGGTCGCACAAAAAAGTCAATTTACTGTATTTCAACAGCAATCAGAACCGCTGTCAGGGCGCTTGCCACAGTCGCAGATTGAAGCCATGTTTGGTCGTCACAAAGACATCCGGTCCGCCATTATTATCCCCCTGGGACCGCAGGCCAGTTTCGGCTTATTGGGATTTGCCAGCTGTGATGAAGAAAAATTCATGCCCCATGCCGCCAGTGATATTCTGCAAAAACTGGGACACATCGTCAGTCACTATTTTGCCACGCTAACCAGCAGCCGGAATTCCCGGGAAAACGGTGATAATTCGAACAACACGTCAGCGAATCATGATTCAAGTCAAGCCATGTCTTGAGGCCTATTTAGACTATTTACAGAATATTCGGCAGTTATCCCCTCACAGTGTTTCTGCTGCGCGACGTGACATCTCTAAATTCATCGACACCTTATCACCTGCCGCAGTGGCCGATATATCGACTGTGGACAGTGATCATGTGCGCCGGTTTTTACGACAACAATCGGCACAAGGACTGGCAGCCAAGACTGTGGCCCGATACCGTTCCAGTTTAATTAATTTTTTTGACTTTTTAAAACAGGCACCCAATTGTCCCCTTGAGCATAATCCGGTGACTCTGGTGAATGCCCCAAAAATCGGTCGCAAATTACCCGAAGTTCTGGATGTTGATCATATCTTTCAGTTGTTGGACATTCCTGAACGGACACCGCTTGAACGACGTGATAAGGCCTTGCTTGAACTGTTCTATTCATCCGGTCTGCGCTTATCAGAATTAAGTCGCTTACAGTGGTGTGATATCAGTCAGGCAGAAGGATTGGTCAGATTATTGGGTAAAGGCCAGAAAACCCGGGTGGTGCCGGTCGGTACAGCGGCATTAACAGCCTTGGCCAATTGGCAAAGTGATAGCCGACTGATGAACCAAAGTGCCGTGGATTGGGTTTTTGTGTCACAACGTGGCGCTCAACTAAAGCCGCGCAGTATCCAGGCACGCGTGAAACACTGGGCACAACAGCAGGGTTTGTGGCAACGGGTCTATCCGCATTTGCTGCGCCATTCTTTTGCCAGTCATATGCTGGAATCTTCAGGCGATTTGCGTGCGGTGCAAGACATGTTAGGCCATGTTGATTTGTCCACCACTCAGGTTTATACCCATTTGAATTTTCAGCATTTGGCAGCGGTGTATGATCGGACGCATCCGCGGGCACAAAAAAAGACCCGGCACACACCCAACAGCACAACACATCATACCGACAAATAACTGCTGTGGCCTGTTAAAATTGTACTAAAAACGTTGCTTTGCGCAAGCGAAGCCATTATAATGCACCCGCTTTTAGCAACAGCAATTGTATCCTGAATTTTCAGGCCAATTGTCAAAGGGATATAAAAGGCCTTAAATGACCACTGAATTTTCCTGGCAAGAAGTCAAAAAAACGGTTTTTAAAATACCGCTTTATCAGGTGATAATCGGT
>CAZWVE010000412.1:0-1604 GCA_964636925.1 uncultured Marinicella sp. | reverse complement strand
GGGGTGAGGTATTGTAAGTAGTCGATATTGAACGAGGCAACTGTAGTCAATTTCACTCTCCGAATATGTTGGATTGGAATGTAATCTGCCCGATATCGAATCAATGCTTCAATCGTCTTGTGGGCAGACGGCAGGCCGTTTAAAAAAAACCGACGAAAAGGTCGGTATTTATATGTCTCCATTACGTGGGCGCTGCACGTTGTGTAGAAGCTGCGAAAGCCTCTTTTTAGCGTCGGCCATTATAATGTAATTGCGCTCAATAATAAAGCGAATCGAGCAAGCTTATGGTCCCGGTAAGGCAGTTTTTTTAAAATCACACTGTTATTTTTGTCACAACCTTTATAATGTGCTTTTGGCTGACTGAATTGACACGACCATGAGTGAAGATAACAACTTACGTGATCTTGAAACAGATATTAAACTGGATTTATCCGAGCGTAATAACTATGGTGGTTATTTGTGTTTAGATCGTCTGCTGGCAGCGCAAAAACCCCTCAGTAATCCTGAGCATCATGATGAGATGTTGTTTATTATTCAACATCAGACTTCCGAGTTATGGCTGAAATTAATTATTCATGAACTAAAAGCAGCCATTGACTGGATCGGGCAGGGTCGTTTAGGTAAAGCCTCTAAAATCCTCGCACGCGTCAAGCAAATCCAAAAACAGTTGTTCGAGCAATGGGCAGTTTTGGAAACGCTGACACCCAGTGAATATGTCCAGTTTCGTGGTGTATTTGGCAATGCCTCCGGTTTTCAGTCTGTGCAATACCGTCAGGTTGAATTTTTATTGGGCAATAAAAACAAAAAAATGTTATCGGTGTTCCCGGAAGGTTCAAAATCAAGAAAAGTTTTAGAATCGGTTTTGGCCTCACCAAGTGTGTACGATGTTTTTATACAATACCTCCATAAGGAACATTACCCCATTGACGATGACCTGGTTCAGCGCGATTACACGGAGCCCCATCATTATAATGAGTCCTTAATGAAAGCCCTGGTCACGGTTTATCGTCAACCCGAGCAACACTGGCCTGTGTATGCCTTGTGTGAACAATTGGTTGATGTTGAAGAGTCCTTTCAACTGTGGCGATTTCGCCATATGAAAACCGTGGAACGTATTATTGGTTTTAAAACCGGCAGTGGCGGTTCCAGTGGTGTCAGTTTCTTGAAAAAAGCGTTGGATCTGACTTTTTTTCCGGAATTGCTGAAATTAAGAACAGAGCTATGAAGAGGCTGAGTTTGCATGGTCGCTGAACTGGAATTGGCTTAAACCAATTGTCGGATAGGTGTCTTCGGGTACATTGGCAGCATGATCTTTAAAAATAGCTTCCACAGCCTGTTGAAACTCGCTCAATTGTTTTTTCAGTTGATGTTGTACCCGTGCTTGCTTGCGTGGTGGAATTCGACTTGATTGCAGGGTTTTTTGGGTCAGTAAATCGCCTTCATCACCAAACATTTTTTTATAAAAGGTTTCAAACAGACGCTGGGTGGTGACATCCACTTCATCAGCCAACTCCGCTTGCACCGATAGTTTTTGATGTAACGCATCGGTAATGCGGTAACGTGATTGTTCCGGGGTAATCATTTCGGCATAAATCAACTCAGTT
>CAZWVE010000411.1:0-1608 GCA_964636925.1 uncultured Marinicella sp. | reverse complement strand
AAATCCACCTGATTGGTGCCAATACAGAATGTCCCGACCGCCATCAATTTGTCACAGGCATCTAAATTAACTCCGCTTAACTGGGTACGGGAACGGATGCCGAGAATATGGGCATCACAGATGGTTTCATGCAGTTCATGGTCCGCCGGTGTGCTGTCCACGGTGACAATCTGGCTGTAACCGTCACGGCGAAAAAGCTGTTCAGCTTCGGGATGAACGCCTTCCAGTAAAACCACTTTGATTTTTTCTTTACTTAGAGATAATTTGGTCATATTCTGTTTGCACTTGTTTACCACTATGAATGCGAGGATTTTAACAAAATGTCACCGGATAAACTGGCCAATTTATTAAAAGATGACCTGTCGACCATTGCCCACTCCACAAAGCCGGCGGATTTACAGCATTTTGGTCAGGACTGGACCCGTTTTCACGACCCCAGGCCATCGGTTATTTTTTATCCCGATAACATTGAACAGGTGCAAACCATTATGCGTGTGGCGCATGCCCATGAGCAACCGGTGGTGCCCTCCGGCGGGCGCACCGGGTACAGTGCCGGCGCCGTGGCAACGTGCGGTGAGTGGGTGATTTCACTGGTGCGATTAAATCAGATCGGTGAATTTAATGCCGTTGACCGAACTGTGACAGTCGGTGCCGGTGTGATTACCGAGCAGTTACAAATTTTTGCCGAAGAGCAGGGTTTAATGTATCCGGTGGATTTTGCTTCGGCCGGTTCCAGTCACATCGGTGGAAATATTGCCACCAATGCAGGTGGCATCAAGGTACTGCGTTATGGCTTAACCCGGGACTATGTCATGGGTTTAACGGTGGTCACCGCGGATGGCGGCTTATTACAGTTAAACAAGGGCCTGGTCAAAAACGCCACCGGTCCGGATTTGCGGCACTTAATGATTGGCTCAGAAGGCATTTTGGGGATTATTGTTGCCGCTGAGATTAAATTAATACAAGCACCGCCGCCACAAATGGTGATGTTGCTATCCTTGTCAGACCTGGCTGCGGTGATGGCCACGTTTACAACAGCACAAAGTCAGCTACAACTGTCTTCCTTTGAGTTCTTTTCAGACCGAGCATTGCACCGAGTGATGTCACATCGTGGCTTAACGAATCCGTTCGATGCCATCCATCCTTTTTATGTGTTGTTGGAATTTGATGAAGATGAAACCGCGGCCATGGCGATTTTTGAACAGGGATTAGCACAGGGGCATATCACCGATGGTATTATTGCGCAAAGTCTCGAACAAGCCGGGCAGTTGTGGCAATACCGCGAAGGTATATCCGAGTCGATTGCCGAATTCACACCCTACAAAAATGATATTTCCGTGAAAATCTCACTGGTAACAGACTTTATGCAGCGTCTTGATGCACTTTTAATGAAAGAATATCCGGATTTTGAGACCATTTGGTTTGGTCATATTGGTGACGGTAATTTGCATCTGAATATCTTAAAACCGGAAGGTTTATCGGTGGCTGATTTTAAACAACAATGCGAAGCGGTGAACGATCATGTTTATGGTCTGATTGCAGACCTTGATGGCAGTATTTCAGCCGAACACGGTGTCGGCTTATTAAAAAAACCGTATCTTGGTTATT
>CAZWVE010000410.1:0-1616 GCA_964636925.1 uncultured Marinicella sp. | reverse complement strand
GATTATTTTGATTATCATCACACCGCAAACGATACCCTGGATAAGGTTGACCCCAAAGCCCTGGCGCAAAATGTTGCTGCCTGGATTGTGGTCACGGCTTTAGCTGCACAAGCAGACCATGATTTTGGTTTTGGCTTAACCGATAAGACTGAATAGATTATTCAGACTATCTTAGTGACAAAAAAAGCCCGCATTTCGCGGGTTTTTTATTTTGTAGGATATGACTTTTGACAGGCGCGGTTTAGCGCTGAATCGTTTACAATCACTTTTTATTTAAAAAAGAGGTTGTTTTATGAACCAACAAATCCCAGTGGCAAAAATTATTGTGGGTGTCATTTTTATTGTTGTTATTCTATTTGCTTCCAGGTTTTGGGTGAGTGTTCCGGCCGGGCATGTTGCAGCCGCGACCTTATTTGGTGAGGTGCAAAGTGAAACCTATCGTGAGGGTTTAAACATTCCGGTGAATCCATTGTTGAAATTTCATGAATTTGACGTACGTGAAAAAACACATTTTGAAACCGCTCAGGTACCTTCCCAGGATCAGTTGCAAACCCAAATTGAAGTGTCTGTACAATACCGTTTAAATGGCGATATAGCGAATAATATTCTCAAAGAAACGGGTACCATTGACAACATGATTGAGGTCCAATTAAAACCTAAATTACGGTCTTTATTACGAGAACAAGGTAAATCGATAAGAAGGGCTGAAGATTTCTTTTTAGAAGAAACTCAAGAACAGTTACAAAATGATTTAACCGAAGGCATGGCTGAATACCTGGCGCCGAAAGGTATTTTGATTTCTGCGGTTTTGATACGTGATATTTCTCTGCCGCCATTTATTACTAAAGCGATTGAAGCCAAGAAGGAGCGTGAGCAAGAAGTGGAAAAACAAAAAGCGGAATTGGAGCGCTATAAAACTGAGCAGCAGCAGTTGATTGCGGCGGCTGAAGCACAGCGACAAGCTGCTGAAGAAGAAGCCACCAAGCGTCGATTACTGGCGGATGCGCAAGCCTATGAGATTGAAAAAATTAATACCGCGATTGGTAATAATCCCAATTATGTCAAACTACAGGCTTTGGAAGCGCTGAAAAGTATCTCCAAAGATCCTGCCAGTAAAATTTATTTTATCTATAGCAATGCGGCGCAACCTTTGCCGTTAATGCACATGTCTGATGATAAATAAGCAACAAACAGACTTAGGTATGGAATCGTTACAGCCGGATTATTTACGGATTATTCGCTGGATTGGCCTGGTTGTTTGCCTGGTTGTTGTCACCATTCTAAGTGTTGTCTTTGGGGTCTTGTGGTCAATTCCCTGGTATTTTGCTACGGTGGGTTGGATTGTTGTTTTAGCGGTTTTGTTTCTGTTGTTAAATGCCTACCTTAAACATTGGTATCAAAAATACAGTTATCAGTTAGATGATGAGCGATTGGCCATTAATCGGGGTGTGTTTTGGCAACATCAAGTGGCGATACCAATTAGCCGGGTACAGCATGTGGATGTTAACAGCGGGCCCTTAGATCGTCGTTATGACTTAGCTAAATTAGTGGTTAATACCGCCGGCACCCATTATGCCCAAACCAGTCTGCCGGGACTATCGGTGGAGCAGGCGCAT
>CAZWVE010000409.1:0-1619 GCA_964636925.1 uncultured Marinicella sp. | reverse complement strand
TACTGGTTACAAAAAAGTTTCACCGTCAGTTTTGCCTCATGGCGCTTTTACTTTCTGGGCGTGGCGGTGTTGGGGTTGAGTACCATTCAACAAAACCGCCGTGAAACGACCGCTTATTCAGCCAAACAGCTGAGTGTATTAATCGGCAAAATCATGGCCATTGTTGCATTGTTTTGGTGTTTAGACGCCATTATCCAGGCCCTGTTTGGCTATGATTTATTTGCCCGAAAATCATATCCCGGACGTTTAACCGGCATCTTTGGGGATAATGTAAAACTGGGGCCGGTATTGGCGCTGATGTTACCGATGGTTTTGATTTGGGCACAACAACAAAGCCACTGGATTCGCTGGCTGGCATTTATCGCCATGCTGGTGGCCATATTACTCAGTGGCACCCGTTCAGCGTGGATTATGATGGTTTTTATTTGGTTGTTATTCACCTGGCAACATTTACCGCAAAAACGTTGGCAAACCATGATTAAGGCCACCTTAATGGTATTGGCCATCACCTGGTCAATGGCCATGTTGGTGCCTGATTTTAAACAGCGCATTGATCGCAGCGCGGAAGTCTTTACCGACCATGACAGTGCCTTGGATTATGCTTTGGCAGATCGTTTACCGATTTGGAACAGTGCCTGGCAGATGTATAAAAAGCACCCCATTAATGGAGTCGGGGCGCGGGCTTTTCGAAAAGCCTATCCGGATTTTGCAGCAGAAGATGACCCTTGGGTGGCGCAGGATGGCGTCAGTTTACAAGCCCATCATTGGGTGTTGGAGTTGATGGCCGAAACCGGTACTTTGGGTTTTGTGTTTGGCCTGGCGTTAATTTTCATTTATATTAGTGTGGTGAAAAATAAATTTAAACAGCCCACTGTTTGGCCTTATGCCACAGCCTTATTAGCGGCCTTTTTGCCGGTGGTGTCTTTATACTCCTTATTTTCTTCTTTTTGGTCGATTTGTTTGTGGTGGCTGGTGATTGTCAGTTTAATGGGAGTCAGCGGTGAAGACTAAAATCAGTGTGGTCATCACCACTTTTAATGCCGAAAATACCATTAAAACCTGTTTAGACAGTGTCGTTTGGGCAGATGAGATAATGGTTTTGGATTCTTTCAGCGACGATAAAACCTTGTCTATCATAGCCGAATTTCCTAAAGTAACCTGTCGACAACAGGATTTTAAAGGATATGCCCAACAAAAACAGGATGTTATTGATATGGCAAGCCATGATTGGGTGTTGTTGTTGGATGCTGATGAATGCGTAACACCCAAAGCCATTAAAAAAATTCAACAATGGCAAAGCAAAGAACCCAAAGCCGATGCCTATAATATGCCACGCATCGAATGGGTGTTCTGGCATTGGGCGCACCCCTGGGTGAAGCGCAATGAATTTATTCGCTTGTTCCGTAAGTCAAAAAGCCACATGAGTGATGATTTGGTGCATGAATCGATACAAGTTGATGGTACGGTGAAGCGACTTTATGCACCCTTTAAGCATTACGGCGAAACCTCGATAAAGGTTAAACTGGAAAAAATTAACCGTTATTCAGAATTATCGGCGCAACAGAAATTCGAGCGCGGTAAACGTTGTACCCCGATGCGATTATTCTTTTACCCGATTT
>CAZWVE010000408.1:0-1619 GCA_964636925.1 uncultured Marinicella sp. | reverse complement strand
TGTTTGATATGGCTGAAAAAGCCGAAACCAATGACATGCAAAGCCAGTACTTCGAGGCCATGCGCACCGTGCGTAAAAAGAAAGAACTGATGGTACGCAAGTTTTCTGAACATATTCAGCATGCCTTCAAACAATTTAAAAAAGGCGATTATCAATATGTTAAAGATGAAACCGAGCAAAAATCATTATCTGACGCTGACGGTCTGTCTTTGGTAGAAGAAAAGGAACTGGATAAAAAGTTGGCAGTTAGTAATCTGATTGATAAATCCAACACCTATTTTCATAATCAACTGTATGCGCTGGAAAAACGCTTTACTTTGCTGGCCGGTGGCAGCGACCTGAAACTCAGTGAGATTCCGGTATCACCGTTTGTTATCGTGCATGCATTTGCCGCACCGCTGGATTTACTTCCCATAGAAACCAACACTTTATTGATTATTATCAAGCTCTATGAGCGCAGTCTCATCGAAAACCTGGGCAAACCCTATGAAGACATTAACCAATATTTAATTAAACAAGGCATTTATCCTGATATCAAATTTAAACTGCCCAATCAACAGTCCGGCACGGCATCCTATCAGCCGCCTGATCCCAATCAGGTCAATCAGCTCAACGCCCCGCAACATCATCAATCTGCGTCAACCGGGGCACAACAAGGTTACCGTAACCAGGCACCCATCGATGACCAGACCTATCGATCCATTATATCGGCCTTAAATGAAAGACATCAGGGGCAAGTTACACCGGTATCCGTGTATGATACCTCGGTGGTTAATTCGGCTTTAAGCTTATTGCAATCGCATGAATTACAACAAATGAACGCCGGCGGTTCAGCCCTCAGTCCAAAACAGATTAAAACTGTTTTAATTAAACGATTACAAGAACTGGATGTCGATGGCGACGAGCCACGCAACGTCAATAAAACAGACGAGGACACCATTGATTTAATCAGTATGTTGTTTGAATTTCTGGTGGAAGATCGTAATTTACCGGCACAAATACAGGTTTTACTGTCACGTTTACAAATTCCTTACTTACATATTGCCTTAAAAGACCGCAAACTGTTTTCCAATAAAAATAATAATGCCAGAAAATTATTAGATGTCTTGGCCAAAGCATCCATAGGCTGGACGGAAGAAAGTGATCGAAACAATCATTTCATTAATAAAGTTGAATCAATTGTGCAACATATCTTAGAGCACCAACAAGATGACATTGACTTCCCGGCGCTTATCGAGGACTTTCAGGCTTTTGATGCCAAAAATAAGAAGAAAACAAAAGTTATTGAAAAACGCACCTATGAAAAAGCGCTTGGTGAAGAACGTATTTTTAATGCCAAAGCCAAAACTGCTGAAATTTTAGAATCCAAAATGAAAAAATTTCAGTTACCGAAACAGGTCGCTGATTTATTATTGACGCCCTGGGCCAATGTCTTAACTTTGATTCATTTGCGCCACCACGATGAACCGGAGGTCATTGAACCGTATGTTAAATTTGTAGATAAATTAATTTTTGTTTCCATCAAAGATAAAAAGAAACAAGCCACCAAAGCCCAGGTCAGCCATGTCTGTGATTTTTTAAGCAATGGACTGCGTTTAGTGGCATTTGATGAACGCAAC
>CAZWVE010000407.1:0-1620 GCA_964636925.1 uncultured Marinicella sp. | reverse complement strand
TTTGGTTATCGACGGTAAGATGTTTTCAGGCAATGACGAATTTATTTTTAAAATCAAGGTTCTGCATCATGGCACCATTTTGTTTTCTTCCCATATGCCCGATATCAGTGGTGCTTTAAAAGTCAATCCGCTTAAATTTAAGGATAAAGCGGTTAAATCGATACCGAAAAGAGTCACCAATGTTATGGATCATTTAGCTGAACCCATTTCCTTGCAAGACTTTACCGATCGTGTCATGAATCATATCATCAAAACCCATGACAACTGTCGGCGGTATACATTAAGTGAGACAGATATCAAAGCCATTGAGGAAATCCGCGATGAAAAATACAGTCAGTGGGATTGGAATTATGGGCATTCGCCGGATTATAATTTTCAACAAGGTGTTCGCTGCAAAGGCGGTACATTAGAAATGCACCTGGATGTTCATAAAGGTGTCATTAAAAAATGTCGAATTTTTGGGGATTTTTTTACCACCGGTGATATCAGCGAGATTGAACAGGCGCTGATCGGTCTTCGCCATGATAAAGCACTGATTAGAGAGTGCTTGAGCGGCATTGATATTGAGCGGTATTTCCATCATATGTCGCAAGATGATTTAATCGCCGCAATGTTCTAAGGCCCTATTATTATAAAAAAGGGTCCGATTGGACCCTTTTTTATTTAAATTAAAACTGATTTTGTTGATTGAGCAAGTCTTCGTTAACACTGATGTCTGCCGCTTGCCGTAAAGCTTGCAGCAATAATTGGGTTTCATTGGCTTTAATGTTGCGCTCTAATTGTGCGGATTCTTGATTGACGTCAGCCAATGAAGATTCATCCGGCATTTTAACGGCCAATAACTGTACCACAGCCACATCAGTACCATTGCCCTTGACCACGTGAATTGTGTCATCGGACTTGTCAGGTGGCAGTAAGCGGAATACTGCATTAACGACATTGAACGGATGGCTTGAACCTGTTCTTTTGACATCACGGGCGGCAACAATATCTAAACCAAAATCATCCGTCATATCATTCAAATCAAGATCCTCTTGCTGGGCTTTGCTTTTAATTTCTTGCGCCAACTGTTCAGCTTGTTCTGCGGTTTTTTCGTTGGTTAAACGTGTTTTAATAATATCTTTCACCTCTTCCAAAGGTTTGATTTCCGCCGGCTTAATTTCATTCATATGAATAAAAGCAATGTGGGTATCAGATAAATTAATGACATCTGAGTTTAACAAGTCTTCTTTAACCATTGGCGAATACGCCATTTTCACAAACTCAGGATTCGCCGCCGGTCCCTCACCACCTGAACGCGGAAAGAATTCAGTGGTTTTAACCTCTAAATCAGTGGCTTCTGCCGGCTGCGAGAGACCACTTTGGGCATCTAAAACCAAACCGGATAATTCATTGGCTTTATCTAAAAATAAAGTTTGCGCCTGTCTGGCTTGTAAATCCCGGATTATATCGGCTTTAACTTCTTCAAAAGTCGGAATGCGGGCTTCTTTAATCTCTTGCAGCTGAATAATGTGATAACCAAATTCAGTTTTTACGGGCTCTGAAATTTGCCTTTCTTCCATGTTAAATAAAGCTTCATCAAATTCTTCGACCATGTCACCGGGACTGACTAAGCCCAAA
>CAZWVE010000406.1:0-1621 GCA_964636925.1 uncultured Marinicella sp. | reverse complement strand
GGACAAACACAGTTCACCGGTGGTGTGGAAAAAGTAAGCAGCAATCAACCAAAACATCGACACCGATGCAGTATTGGCACCTTCTTTAATACTCCCAGCGCCATAGGCAAGAAAGCCGAAGCCGATACCCAACAACACCAGACCCAGGGCAAATTTTGCCGGTCCTGACGGGTTAAAGCGGGTCTCCCACATTTTGGAAAAAAGCGGCGCCAGGGTAATAATGAAAAATGAATTAAGAATACCGAACCATGATGCCGGCACCTCGATTTGATCAGCAGAGGAAAACTCGCTGTACACCTTCCAAATAACGATGCCCCAAATTATTGCAAAACTGGTGCCTAAAAACAGATTGGATAAAGGAATCTGTTTAAATGTCTGTTTAAATAACAAAAACAGCACCCAGGTGACCACCGCCACAGGCACCACCGTTAAAAAGAAATTTGACCAGATATAAATGGTGGCCGTGGTACCGGTTAATAATCGACCGGTGTAATCTTTAGCAAAAATGGTCATGGAACTACCGGCTTGTTCAAAAGCCCACCAAAACACCACCACAAACAACGCAAAAACGCCTATCACCACTAACCGATCCTTATCTTTTTTCTCCAAAGGATGATCATGAATCTCATGCAAATCATCGGCTACATTTACGCGCATGGGCTTGTCTCCGTTCGCACCCAATAATTTTTGTGCAAAGAAAAACTGCAACAAACCAAAAAACATAAAGACCCCGGCGAGACCAAAACCATAGGACCAACCGACCATTTCACCGACATAGCCGCACAACATAATACCTAAAAAGGCACCGGCATTAATGCCCATATAAAATATGGTGTAAGCACTGTCTTTTTTGCTGTCGTCTTTATACAGGCCACCAACCATGGACGATATATTGGGCTTAAACAAACCGTTACCGGCAATCAACAACCCTAAACCCACATAAAAACTGGTTTGGGTTTCCAAAGCCAAAGAGCCGTGACCCAACGTCATGAGTAAAGCACCCCAGACAACAGCCGATTTAAACCCCAAAAACCGATCCGCTAACCAACCGCCAATCAGCGGTGTTAAATACACCAGACCGGTGTACCAACCATACAAAATACCGGCATTCTCATTCGACCAGCCCCATCCGCCATCAGAGATCGCCGTGACCAAAAAAAGGACCAACAAGGCCCGCATACCGTAGTAACTGAATCGCTCCCACATTTCGGTAAAAAACAGAATAAACAAACCGGCCGGGTGATTCATCACCTGAGGGTTTACGTTGTTAGTGGAAGCTGATAGAGGATTTGTGTTTGAACTCATAAATAATCAGATATTTTTTTAAAGGTAAAAGTCCAAATCGAACGCCATGCGTACGCCCAATTCACGAAAGGCATAAATAGTACCATAAAAAAAACACCATCCGGTCGAATTATTTAACGAGTTTGTAACGAAACGAAGCGCTTAAATCAGGCCTTTAACCCAATCATTAGCCACTGAAAAAGACCTCAAGCACAAATATTTATTTATCTACATCGATAAACTGTTAAAATTCAGGCACATCGATGCGAGACACCCATGGATAAATACCAACAACTGAACGGAAAAACCATTTTCTTAACGGGCGCCTGCGGCGGCC
>CAZWVE010000405.1:0-1625 GCA_964636925.1 uncultured Marinicella sp. | reverse complement strand
ACGCCAACCGCAAATTTTTCCGTCTCACCGAAGGCCGTGAGGTACGGTTGCGACACGCCTATTACATCACCTGTCATAAAGCCATTAAAAACGAGCAGGGCGACGTGGTGGAACTGCGCTGCACCTATGACCCGGAAAGCCGCGGTGGTACTGCAGATGGCCGCAAAGTCAAAGGCACCATCCATTGGGTCTCCGCGAAACACGCTAAAAATATCGAAGTGCGTTTATACGACCGCCTGTTTAACCACCCGAATCCGGCCAGCTTAGACAACTTTTTAGATGCCATCAACCCGGATTCATTAACCATCCTCAAAGATGCCCTGGTGGAACCGTATCTGCTCGAAGCCGACCAGGATGTTGTCTATCAGTTCGAACGCAACGCCTACTTCAAACGCGATCAGTCGCACGAAACCGACAAACCGGTTTTCAACCAAGTGGTCACCATGCGCGATTCCTGGGCGAAATTAGAGGAAAATAATAATTAGTCAGATAGTGTGCTTTATTAGGTAGCAATCTAACTTAAAGCTGTTTTTAAAACCACAAAGTTCACAAAGGTTTTCACAAAGGGCACAGAGTTAATTATTTTATCTTTGTGAACTTTGTGCATTCTTCGTGCCCTTTGTGGTTAAATTAATTATTCGTTATTTTATGAGGGATTTTACTTTTAACCGACACAGATTAATGTAAAGAACCGTTAAATTAGGTGCTTTACTCTAATGTTTAAAATTACACTGTTGTTTTACAATTTGTATTTCAAATAGGATGGTTAAGCAATTTTTTGAGGCTTTGTGGCAACAGTATACGGCGATTACGCCACAGGCAGCGGCGATTCATCAGTTGCTGGCTGAGCGGGGTGAGCAGCCGGTGAATGATCACGTGGCATTACGGACTTTTGGCACGGAAAAATTAGGCTTACGGGCTTTGATTCCTTTGATTGAACAGCTGGGCTATCAGGTTAAAGGAGATTATGAATTTACCGCAAAAAACCTCTCTGCGGTCCATTTTGAACATCAAGACAATGCCAATCATCCCAAAATATTTCTCAGTCAACTCAATGTTGAATCCCTGCCTGATGATTTACAGGACATTGTTGCGAAATTGGATGCGCAAGTTGATACCGCATTAACCAAAGACATTACATTTTTGTTCAGTGGCCGCCCCTGGGAACTGTCATTTGCAGCGTATATTCAGTTGTTACAAGTCAGCGAATATGCGGCCTGGACGGCTGCTTTTGGTTACCGCGCCAATCATTTCACAGTCTCGATTAATCATTTGCTGACCTTTTTTGATATTCAAACTTTGAATACATTTTTACAGGATAAGGGGTTTCGATTAAATGAATCCGGTGGTTTGGTAAAAGGCACGCCGGAACAATTGTTGCAACAGTCATCGACACTGGCTGATATGGTGCATGTTGAATTTAAAGACGCCGAACACACCATTCCCGGCTGTTTTTATGAATTTGCCAAACGCTATCCACAAGCCAACGGTCGTCTCTATCAGGGCTTTATCGCCGCTTCCGCGGATAAGATTTTTGAAAGTACGGACAGTCAAAAACCGGTCTAAGTAATGGACCGGTTTTTGACTTTTTTTAGAATTTTATATTTCCGGGTGTACGCGGAAAG
>CAZWVE010000404.1:0-1650 GCA_964636925.1 uncultured Marinicella sp. | reverse complement strand
AACTGATATAATTTGTATTAATACAAAAAAGAGGCCCGTAAATGAATCAGCAAAGCAATCACCCTATTGACACACGACCGATGGTGGCACCTTGTCGTCAGGTACCGGTTTCGGCTCCTTTTCGGTGGTTAAAACAGGGCTTTGCAGACTTTAAAAAAGTCCCTTTACTGAGTCTTTTGTATGGCTTGGTGATGATGCTGATCAGTGTCGTGATTACTTATGTTGCGTATCAGGCCCATTCGATTGTGCTGGCCATTGCTTTAACCGCCGGCTTCTTTTTTATCGGCCCCATTATTGGTATTGGCTTATATTCTTTAAGCCGGCAACTCAATAACAATGTCCAACCTCAATTGTTCAGATGTGTTCGTGAATGTCATAAAAACTTCAGTAATGCCATGGTGCTGTCTTTAATTTTTTTAATTGTGTTTTTAGTCTGGGCCCGCGCGGCAAGCATGGTGCATATTTTTTTCCCATCCATGAGTAGCCTGGATATTCATGGTTGGATTAAATTTTTAAGCATCGGCACCGCTGTGGGTGCGGTTTTTTCCGTGGTTATTTTTTGTATGGGTGCCTTCTCTATTCCCATGATTATGGATCGCAATGTCGATACCGTCACTGCGGTCATCACTTCCATCAATGCGGTGTTAAAAAACAAGCTCACCATGCTGGTTTGGGGCGCGCTGATTGTCAGCCTGACATTGCTGGGCATTGCCACTTTATATCTTGGCTTTATCGTTTTATTACCGATTATTGGCCATGCCACCTGGCATGCCTATAAGGAAACCATCGATGCCGATGCCTGGGAATTGGGCCCCGGTTTGATCACGGATAAGCAATAAGAATAAACATATTATAAGCAATCCCCTATGGCTTAGCCGATAGTGTTAACTCACAAGATATTGTTATTAAACGAAATTTTAGCATTTGGTTTACAGTATCTTTATACCCTGTGCGATATAATTGTTTGCGTGGTAAAGGTAATAAATGTCGTAAACATTTATTGCCTATAATTTCTAATCATCATTAATTCAGGAGGATATTATTATGAGTAACAGAACACTATTATCAGCGACTTCTTTAGAAGGTACTGACGTTAAAAACTTTCAAGGCGAAAGTTTGGGTGATGTCAAAGATTTTATGATTGACACCAATACCGGCAAAGTAAGGTATGCAGTCATGGATTTTGGCGGCTTTTTAGGTGTCGGCAATAAGTTATTTGCGGTTCCCATGGAAGCCATGAAAGTTGACACTGAAGATGAATGTTTTAAGCTGAATGCGGATAAAGAAAAACTAAAAAACGCAGAAGGCTTTGACAAAGACAACTGGCCGAACTTTGCCGATACGCAATGGCAACAGCGCATTGATCAATATTATCAAATCTAACATCAGAGGTCCTTTTTAACTAAAAAAACCAAGGTTTTACGGCCTTGGTTTTTTAGTGGTTATTTAATCATTCTTCCCTGAAAAAGTCCTGGACTTAGTCAGGTTCGACTAATTATCAAAGCCGTCTTTAAAGATGACATCATCAATCACAGTAACCTGTACACCGCTGGAACAATCGTTACTTGAACCACCATCAAAACCATACGTGTCACTAAAACAGGCGCCCACCCAAAATGTACCCGCAGAGTCCAGTGAAACATTTCTATA
>CAZWVE010000403.1:0-1652 GCA_964636925.1 uncultured Marinicella sp. | reverse complement strand
TGTTGCGGATCGCGCAACCGAGCCATGACTTCTAATAAATCATCAATATTTTTATCCATACGGTTCTCGACAAATTAAGGCGGCAGAATAACTTTAAAATGTGCGCCTTGTAAATCCGAATCTCGGTCTATCTTTAGTTCACCCTGATAAGAATCAACAATATCTGTAACGATAGACAGACCAATACCATGGCCTGTGACTTTTTCATCACCACGAACACCACGTTGCAACAAAGACGCACGTTTCTGTTCAGCAATACCCGGACCATCATCACCAATCTCAATAATTAAGCCCGTGCGTTGCCGTCCGGTTTTAATCAGAGTTTTAATGGTAATATGAATTTGCTGATCACACCATTTAAAGGCATTCTCTAATAAATTACCCAATAGTTCCATAAGATCGCCCTGTTCTCCAAAAAACTCAGCGCCCGGTGCCACCGCCGTTTTCACCTGAACATTTTTACGTCGGTGTACCTTTTGCAAGGAATCGATGATTTTATTCACCACATCAATCACCGGCACACCGCGAACAAAGGTCCGGTGTCCAGCAACAGCGGCCCGTTTTAATTGGTACGCCACAATTTCATCCATCTGGGTGACTTGTTGCTGAATCACATTTTTATCGACAGTCTGATTATCCAGCTCTGAATGAACAATCGCCAGCGGGGTTTTTAAAGAATGGGCCAAATCACCCAAAGTGCGGCGCTGTCGCGTAAGTGAATTGCGTTCGTTTTCAATAAGACGATTTAAACTGGCGGTCAAACCCCGTAATTCCAAAGGATAATCCTCGGAAAATATAGCATCTGCGCCCTGCTCTAATCGATTAAGGTCATACATTAATCGTTTGAGCGGACGGGTGACCCAATACATAATTATCCACTGCACCACCAACAGACCGCCGCTGATGACCACAATCCACCTTAATAAACTGTCCCGAAAAGCCGCCAACTCATCATAAAAATCACCGGCGTTTTCAGAAACAGCGATGGTGGCTGCAATCACCTCATCGTCGGTTTCAATGGCGACACCCTGGCTCAGGTAAAAGTAAGGCACACCGTCGAGTTCTTCACGACTGTTAAACACGCGCTGACTGGTCTCTAAGGGTTCAATCGCAGGGACATCCTGACCCAAAACGGACGGGGTTTGCCACAAAAAGTCACGAATCAGTATTTGACCGTAAATCCCTGATGCCGGTTGTTCCATGCGTGGAGTCGGATAATTATCAGGCATCACCAATTGGTTTTCATCATACTCAATGTAGGCAATCAGGGCATATAAATAACCCTCTAAGCGTTCTTCCACCAATTGCAGGGTTTTTTCCTTAAAGGCCTGGTGCATGACCGCACCCATAATGCTTAAGGCTAAAATTAGGGCTAAACTTGAGGTCAGCAGTACCCGGGTTTTTAAAGCGGTACGCTGTCCTATGCCGAACATAATTTAATCTCGGTTACGAAGTCGATAACCGCGGCCGCGCAGGGTTTCTATATAAGTGGTGTCCGGATCAATGGCTGCCAGTTTTTTTCGCAAGCGGCCAACAAATACTTCAATGACGTTGCTGTCACGGTCATAATCCTGATGATATATATGTTCAGTTAAGGTGGTTTTAGAAACCACTTCATCCTGGTGCAGCATTAAATATTCAAGCACTTTATA
>CAZWVE010000402.1:0-1662 GCA_964636925.1 uncultured Marinicella sp. | reverse complement strand
TCCTGCAAAAAGTCTTTAAAGTCCGCCAATGCACCAACAGCTTTTACAGCAACCGCTCACGGCCCTGTTTACAGCATCAGATTAACCGCTGCACCGCACCCTGCGTTGATTTAGTGTCTAAAAAAGACTATCAAAAGCAAATTAATTACACCATTGACTTTATCGAAGGCAAATCCTCCCAAGTGGTGGACAGTCTGGTGCAGGAAATGGAACAGGCTTCAGCCAATATGAACTATGAACTGGCCGCTGAAGTACGCGATCAAATCAAAGCCATTCGCAGTATTCAATCTCACCAGGCTGTTGAAACCGGGCTGACAGATCAGATTGATGTCTTGAGTGTCGGCCAGGATGCCGGTCTCTATATAGTGACCGTTGGTACGGTACGGAACGGCCAGTTTTTGGGTAACCGCAACCATTTTCCCCATACCCCAAAAGACATTACATTAGCTGAATTATTACATGACTTTATCAGCCAGTATTATGACGAAGACATCCTGCCCAATCGTTTGATTTGTAATATTGAACCCACGGATAAAAACAACCTGTCCGAATTACTCAGTCTTTTAAAAGGCAAAAAGGTATTTATCACCGCCAAGCCACGAGGCCAGCAGCTTAAATTATTAAAACAAACCACAGAAAACATGCACAACGCCTTACAAGCACAAGTCAATAAATACGCCAGTTGGCAGAAAAAATGGGATTTATGGGTCACTGAACTGGGCTTTAAGAAAATGCCCGAACGCATTGAATGTTTTGACATTTCTCATCAAATGGGTGAGCACACCCGCGCCTCCTGTGTGGTGTTTGACGCCCAGGGCGCAGATAAAAAGATGTATCGGCAATACATTATTTCCGGCATCCAGGGTGGTGATGATTATGCCGCCATGTCACAGGTGATTGAAAAGAGAATTGACAGCCTCAGAAAACGTGACATCGCCTTTCCTGATGCGTTTATTATCGACGGCGGTAAAGGCCAGGTCAATCAAGCACTGAATATTTTAAAAGAACGTGAAATCGACAATATTAGAATTATCGGAGTCACCAAAGATGAAAATCGCACCGCCGGAAACGAACGTATTTACATCCCCGAAACCGGTCGCTTTATCAGTCCTGAGCCACACAACTTACTGTCCTTGATGATGCAGCATATTCGTGACGAAGCCCATCGTTTTGCCATTAAAAGCCACCGCAAAGCCTTTAAAAAATCACGAAATACGTCACTGTTGGAAAACATACCCGGCATCGGCCAAGCCAGACGCAATCAGTTACTGAAACACTTTGGTGGTTTACAAGGCTTAAAACAAGCCGGCATTGATGACATTCAAAAGGTCCCCGGAATCAGTCAAAAATTGGCGCAAGAAGTTTTTAGCCATCTGCATCAATAAAAGCACTGTCCGCCTGAATCACCTGCATGCCTTTAAACCGTTGAGGATTATCCGTTGAATCATTTGTGACATCTCGGATAATAATGGTTTTAATCTGATCAGTAAACTGCTTGCGTATGTGTCTAAACACTTCCGGATCATGCTCGCCTGAATCACCGACTAAGGTAAATTCACGTTGTGGAAAATGTGACAAAATCTCCGTGATTTGTCGTATCTTCTGTTTTTCTGAGGCTTTTGAGCCCAGTTTAATCAAACGATAGAAATCACCGTAGGTTTC
>CAZWVE010000401.1:0-1664 GCA_964636925.1 uncultured Marinicella sp. | reverse complement strand
TACCGGTTTGGAACATCGACCGGAATGTCGGTATCACCATGAAAAGAACCTGGCGCGGCTTGTCATTTTTAGAAAAGGTCAATCTTATTTTCGGCTTTGGTGGATTTTTTGAACAGTCTGAAATTAGTGACGAAGAAATTGAAAAACTCAAAACCGGTGATATGCTGGAAAGCACATTTAGCGAACTATCACAAAACTCCGCCGGGATTTACCGTTCATTAATTGACGAACGCGATCAGTTTATGGCCGCCAAATTGCATGTTCATGCACAACAGCTTAAATCAGAAAATGATAAGCCCCGGGTGTTGGTTGTTATTGGTGCCGGGCATTTGAAAGGATTAAGCGATTACACCACGCAGGAAGATAAAAACCAAAACACCATCCGCGAACTTGAGTCCATTCCACCGAAAAAGAAATGGTTTAAATTATTACCCTGGCTCATCACATTAGTTATTGTCAGCGGTTTCATATGGGGTTTTGCCACTGAGGAAGCCCTCGGCTGGTCACTGATCAAAATATGGCTGATTTATAACGGCCTGCTATCCGGTATCGGTGCCGCCATTGCCGGTGGTCATCCACTGACCATATTAGCGGCCATGTTGGCCGCGCCATTTACCTCCTTAAACCCGACTATTGCCGCCGGCATGGTCGCTGCTCTGGTAGAAACCATGGTACGCAAACCCAAAGTTCAGGATTTTGAATCACTGCAAACCGATGCCATGAAATTGTCAGGCTGGTGGAGAAATCCGGTGACGCGGGTGCTGCTGGTATTCATCCTCACAAACGTGGGCTCCGCGATTGCCACCTGGGTGTCGGGCTTTAAAATTTTTAGTCAATTGGTGTAAGTACAGACATGTCATTCTTCATAGGCCCCTATCAAATAGAACACCCTGTGATGTTGGCACCTATGGCCGGTGTCACCGACAGACCGTATCGACAATTGTGTAAACAATTGGGTGCCAGCTATGCCGTGGGCGAAATGCTTAGTTGTGATTTGTCCTTATTAAAAACCGCCAAAACCCGTTTTCGTATGAATCATGACGGTGAGCCGGGCCCTATTGCAGTACAAATCGCCGGATCTGACCCTAAAGCCATGGCCGCAGCGGCCCGACACAATGTCAACAATGGTGCGCAAATTATTGACATTAACATGGGTTGCCCGCAAAAGAAGGTAGCCAAAAAACGTTGTGGCTCAGCTTTAATGGCCTATCCTGAACAAATTAAGGCCATTTGCGATGCGGTGGTGGATGCCGTGGCGGTTCCGGTCACGTTAAAAACCAGGCTGGGCACCGATAATGACCATTTAAATATTGAACGTATTGCCGAAGATGCGCAATCAGTCGGCATTGCCGCACTCTTTATTCACGGTCGCACGCAACAACAAAAATACACCGGATACGCCGATTATGGCTTAATTAAAGCCGTGAAACAGCAGTGTCATATTCCGGTGATTGCCAATGGTGACATTGACTGTCCGGAAAAAGCCCTTAAGGTGCTTGTGGACACCGGCTGTGATGGTATTATGATTGGTCGTGCCGCTCAGGGCAATCCATGGATATTCAGGCAAATTCAAACATATCTTGATACTGGACAAACACCCTCAGCACCCACAATTGAACAAATTATGTCAACCTTATATCAACATGTGTTAAATTTACATCAGT
>CAZWVE010000400.1:0-1665 GCA_964636925.1 uncultured Marinicella sp. | reverse complement strand
AGACCTTTCATGAAGAAAACCTCAGGCCGGTAAAAATGGATGATTTGATGCTGATTGCTGCCATTGCCTTTGGTATTACCGGTCTGGCTCACGCCATTGCCAATTGGCTCGGACCGGCCATTGGTTCAACCTTTCCGGTGTTGGCTGAAATGAACCTCGATTCGACTTTTTTCTGGTTGGTGATTATTGCCACCGCAGGCGGAGTTCTCATGTCCTTTACCCGGGCCCGAAACTTTGAAGGCGCCGGTGCCTCGGCTGTGGGTTCGGTGTTTATTTATATACTGGTGGCCACCATTGGCTTAAAGATGGATATCACCCAGATTAAACCCTTTTTATTTGTTATTGGTGGGGTGTGGATTTCCATTCATGCCGGTTTGTTATTATTGGTCGGTAAATTAATTAAGGCGCCGGTATTCTTTTTGGCGGTGGGTTCTCAAGCCAACGTCGGCGGTGCCGCCTCAGCGCCGGTGGTGGCATCGGCTTTTCATGTGGCATTGGCACCGGTAGGCGTATTACTGGCGGTTTTTGGTTATGTGGTCGGCACTTCAGCAGCGATGTTGACCGGTATTATTCTGCAGTATTTAGCCACCTAATCTGATGAGATTATTAAAACGACTCAAAAAAGCCGATACCCCGGCCAAAATGAAACGCCTCATGAATTGGTATGGTCCTTATCTGGGCGCCGGAATCCGTATTGATCAAATTGCCGATAATTGGCAAAGTGTCACCGTCAGCATGCGACAGCATTGGTACAACAGCAATGCCGTGGGCACCCATTTTGGCGGCTCGCTGTACGCCATGGTGGATCCGCATTATATGTTGATGCTGATGCGTGTTTTGGGCCCTGAGTACATTGTCTGGGATAAAGCCGCCAGTATTGATTTTGTCAAGCCGGGTAAAGGTCGTGTGTCAGCCACCATGACCCTCAGTGATGCTGAAATTGCACGCATTAAACAAGCCACGGCAGACGGTGAAAAGGATTTGCCGGTTTATCGGTTGGTGATTACCGATGAATCCGGTGACACCGTGGCTGAGGTTGACAAAACCTTATATATTCGAAAAAAGCGTAATGACTAAAGACGATGATATCTTGATACGTATTGGTGGTAAAACTTATCGCCTGCGTGATGATGCTGAGTCCTTGCGTAAAATTCCCTGGTCACAGAGAAAACGCCTGATTGAGATATTAGAGGCCATGAAACAGGCCGAATATGTAGCAGTCAAAGACCAGCCCCCACCCGAAGCGCGCACAACCACCGCCATAAAACCTGTGGCCACGCTGAAACCCAAACCGACCCGGCCGCAAAGGCCAACCGAACAACAGCCGCCACAAGATACGGATGCGATGATGCAACGGTTCCTGGCGGAACAAAAAAATTATAAGTCGTCGATACCGACAAAAGCATCGGTTTATAAATGGTTTTTAATTATTTTTTCCGTTATTTTGTTGCTGGTGTTGATTTTTTAAATGCGCTGTTTGAACTTGGTTGGTGATGTGGCATGAGTACTAAAACTTGAAAAATAAGTGCATTTCAGGTATAACAATTATTATATAAATTGATAGAAAATCAGGGTTTTATTAAAGCCTCTGGTTTTTTATTTCACCTATAATTTAAGGAGCATACGATGGCTAATAAAGATCCCTATGGCGTTAAAAAAACAATT
>CAZWVE010000399.1:0-1667 GCA_964636925.1 uncultured Marinicella sp. | reverse complement strand
AAAGATTAAGTTCTTTCGCTGTTTTTAAGCTATCCAACTGCAAAAGCTGCAGTTCGTCCCAACTGACCGGCTGGATGTGAATAATTTGCTCACTGAATTCTTTTCCATACACTGAAAAAGACAATGCAAACATGAGTACGATAATTTTATGCATAAACGCCTCTTTATGTAACGGTGATTTCAACTTATCATTCTTCAGAGGCTTATTTTCTTAATTGGTTCACATAAACCAAAATACTCAGAGACTATCAGTTTAGTTTCCAAATATGATAATGCATAAAGAAGTCAGCCTATTTTGAATGTTTGTCTTGAATATGCTGAATGGCTTGTTGCAGTCTATGAATGGTTTCTTGTTGCCCTAAAATCCGCATGATGGCATCAATAGCCGGTCCTTGCGCCTGACCCAATAAGGCCAATCTAACGGGCATACCCACTTTACCGAAACCCACCTCTAATTCTGCCACCACATCAGCAATCAGCTGATGTAAATCGGCAGTTGACCAGTCATTGACGGCACGGCAGTGTGAAATGACGCGCTCTAAGGGCTCAATGGCTGCAGACTTAAAAGCTTTTTGCGCAGATTTTTCGTCGTACGCAGAAATCGGCAATAACAGAGAAAGGGATAAATCCGTCAGTTCATTGATGGTGTGCGCCCGTTCTTTAAACAGTGCCACCAAAGGCATAAGCCGATCAACCTCAAAATGACCATGACCGGTTTTTTCTAAGTGTTCAGCCATTAATATCGCTAATCGTTTAGGATCTGCTTGCTGCATATAGTGGTGGTTAATCCAATCCAGTTTTTGGGTATTAAACGCACTGGGGGCACGGCTGACGTTGTTAAAAGAAAAGTAATTAATCATCTCTTCTTTGCTGAAAATTTCCTGGTCACCATGAGACCAACCTAAACGCACCAAATAATTTAACACCGCTTCCGGTAAATAACCGTCTTCGGCATACTGCATGACACTGACCGCGCCATGACGTTTAGACAAACGGGCACCGTCATCACCCAATATCATCGGCACATGGGCAAATTCAGGAATCGAGAACCCCAGGGCCTTATAGAGATTAATTTGTCGTGGGGTGTTATTGACATGATCATCGCCACGTATCACATGAGTAATGCCCATATCGGCATCATCCACCACCACGCTGAAGTTATAGGTTGGCATACCATCGGCACGGGCGATCACTAAATCGTCTAATTCGTTGTTGGCAACGGTAATTTCACCACGCACCAAGTCATTGAAAGTCACCTGGCCGGTTTTGGGGGTTTTAAAACGGACAATGGTTTCCGGGCTCTTGCTGAGATTCAAATCACGGCATTTGCCGTCATATTTCGGCTTTTCGCCATTTTTTATCTGTTTTTCTCGCAATTTCTCTAAGCGCTCTTTACTGCAGTCACAATAATAAGCCAACTTATTGTCTAAAAGTCGCTCAAGACATTCGTGATAACGCGGTAAGTTTTTACTCTGAAAGCGCACTTCATTGTCATACTCTAAACCCAACCACTGCATACCATCAAAAATGGCTTGTACCGACGCCTCCGTTGAGCGTTCGGTATCGGTGTCTTCTATACGTAATTCAAATTGGCCACCATGATGACGGGCAAATAAGTAACAAAACAAAGCGGTTCGGGCTCCGCCCACATGTAAATAGCCCGTGGG
>CAZWVE010000398.1:0-1670 GCA_964636925.1 uncultured Marinicella sp. | reverse complement strand
TAGCCACCTATTCTTTGTTGCCGATTGTGCAAAGCTTTGGTGCCCAGGCCGGGGTTCCATTCACCACCAAAAACATTTCTCTGGCTGCCCGTATTTTGGCGCAATTTCCTGAGCGTCTGACCGATGAGCAAAAGCACAGTGATGATTTGGCGGAATTGGGCGCATTGGCGAAAAAACCGGAGGCCAATATCATTAAACTACCCAATATTTCCGCTTCCATTCCACAATTAAATGCCGCCATTAAAGAGCTGCAACAGGCCGGTTATGATGTGCCTGATTATCACAGTGATCCTGACAACGAAGAACAAGAACAGGCCAAAGCCGCTTACGGTAATGTCTTGGGTTCTGCGGTCAATCCGGTATTACGGGAAGGTAACTCGGATAGACGGGTGGCCGCTGCCGTAAAAAAATACGCACAGAATAATCCACACCGCTTGGGTGCATGGTCAAAAGACTCGAAAACCAAGGTCGCGCATATGCAAAGCGGTGATTTTTATGAGACCGAGCAATCTTATGTGATGCCCAAAGACCAAACGGTTCGCATCGAATGGGTCGGTGGTAACGGTGACGTTAAGGTGTTAAAAGAAGCGCTGACGTTATTAAAAGATGAAGTATTGGATGCCTCGCGCATGAGCAAAAAAGCCCTGCGAAATTTTCTGGGCAAAGCCATTAAAGATGCCAAAGCCGCCGGTGTGTTATTTTCTGTGCACCTAAAAGCCACCATGATGAAAGTCTCTGATCCGATTATGTTTGGTCATGCGGTGGAAGTGTATTACGCTGATTTATTTGAAAAATACGGGAAGTTATTCGATGAACTGGACGTCAATGCCAATAACGGTATCCAGGCGGTGTACGACAAAATTGAATCACTTCCTGAAGCGCAACAAACCGAAATCAAAAACGCCATCGCTGCCTGCTATCAGGATAACCCGTCGCTGGCCATGGTTGATTCGGATAAAGGCATTACCAATTTGCACGTACCCAACAATGTCATTATCGATGCCTCGATGCCGGCGGCGATTAAAACCTCCGGCAAAATGTGGAATGCCGATGGCAAACTACAAGACACCCATGCGGTTATTCCCGATCGCTCGTATGCCGGTATTTACCAGGAAATTATTAATTTTTGCCGTGAAAATGGTGCCTTTGATGTGACCACCATGGGTAATGTCAGTAACGTTGGCTTAATGGCGAAAAAAGCCGAAGAATACGGCTCTCATGATAAAACCTTTGAGGTTGAAGCTGATGGTCTTATTCGCATTATGTCTGATGACAATGAAGTGTTATTACAGCATGAGGTGGCGCAGGGTGATATCTGGCGTGCCTGCCAGACCAAAGACGTGGCCATTAAAGACTGGGTGAAATTGGCCGTCAGTCGTGCCCGGAATACCGGTCAGCCGGCGATTTTCTGGCTCGATGAAAACCGCGCCCATGACCGTAACCTGATCGAAAAAGTGAATGCTTATTTACCCGAGCACGACACCGATGGATTAGAGATTAAAATCATGAATCCAAAAGCCGCCATGCGTTACACCTGTGAGCGGGTCAGTGACGGCAAAGACACCATTTCCGTCACCGGTAATGTGTTGCGGGATTACCTGACGGATTTATTCCCGATTTTAGAACTCGGCACCAGTGCCAAAATGCTGTCCATCGTGCCTTTACTGGCC
>CAZWVE010000397.1:0-1680 GCA_964636925.1 uncultured Marinicella sp. | reverse complement strand
CTTGAGTCCGGTCATAATTTCACTGATGGTGTCATAAGTGATACTTTGGCGACTGCCTTGCACCAGACAAATATCCAGATGATCCTGTAGATTCTGACCCACACCGGGTAAATCATGCACCACATCAATACCGTGTTGTTGTAAGTGTTCGGCCTCACCGATACCTGAGAGCATCAGTAATTGCGGTGAATTTATGGCGCCACCGGAGATGATGACTTCCTTATCGGCATATAAAGATTGGGTATTGTTTTTATAGTGAATCTGAATGCCGGTGGCGCGGCTGCCGTCAAACAGTATTTTTTCAGCCAGGGCATGGGTCATCACTGTTAAGTTATCACGACTTAATGCCGGTGTCAGGTACGCTTGTGCCGATGAATGGCGTCGATTGTCTTTTTGCGTGACCTGATACAAGCCAAAGCCCCGTTGCCTCGCACCGTTAAAATCATCAGTGCGATCAAACCCGGCTTGTTCTGCGGCATCGATAAAAACTTTGCTCAATGGATTGACATAGCTGAGGTCAGATACGGAAAGCGGTCCTTCATTGCTGTGATAGTCATTCTCAAGGCTTTGGTTGTTCTCGCTTTTCAGGAAATAGGGCAACACTTCGTCATAACCCCAGCCATCATTACCTAAATCGCGCCAATGGTCATAGTCTTTGCGATGACCGCGACAATAGCACATGGCATTAATGGAGGAGGAGCCGCCCAGGACTTTCCCACGTGGCCAATAGAGGCGGCGGTTATTGAGCTCAGGTTCCGGTTGGGTGTGATAACCCCAATTGAGGCTTTTTAAGTTCGCCAGCTTTGATAAACCGGCGGGCATATGAATCATTGGATTCCAGTCCCGACTGCCGGCTTCCAGCAGTAAAACCTGATGTTGTCCTGAGGCACTTAAGCGGTTAGCCAAGACACAGCCAGCCGAACCGGCACCGACAATAATATAGTCAAATTTAGTCAAGATGGGTATTTAATTAAACATTCGTTCATTATACCGCATCGTGAGTCAGTGTGAAATCAAATCAACTTTGACGTCATTTGAAAAAGCATCTATTAACCCCCATTAATCAATCAGTTTACAAAATATTATCAACACCATGAATATGAATAAATTAACAACAAATTTTCAACAGGCGTTGAGTGAAGCCCAATCTCTGGCTGTGGGTAAGGATCATAATATGATTGAATCCGCGCATGTGCTTCATGCCATGTTGCAACAACAAAATTCATCCCTGAAACATGTCTTAACCAAGGCCGGGGTGAATTTAAACCAATTACAACAAGAACTGGATAATACCATCGATATGATGCCGGTGGTGAGCGGCCCCGGTGATGTGGGTTTATCCAATAATTTAAACCGGGTTTTAAATATCTGCGATAAGCTGGCACAAAAACGCGGTGATCAATATATTGCCAGTGAATTATTTGCCCTGGCTTTATTGCAATCTTCGGATACCACCGCCCAGTTGCTGAAAAAAGCCGGAGCCAGTGAAGACAGTGTCGCCGCTGCCATTGATAGCGTACGCGGCGGTGAGCAGGTCACCGATCAGGGTGCCGAAGAAAACCGCCAGGCCCTTGAAAAATACACCATCGATTTAACCGCCCGTGCCGAAGCGGCGAAAATTGACCCGATTATTGGCCGGGATGCAGAAATTCGTCGCACAATTCAGATTTTACAGCGCCG
>CAZWVE010000396.1:0-1683 GCA_964636925.1 uncultured Marinicella sp. | reverse complement strand
TTGTAATTCCTCCTCTATAATAGCAGGATTGGCCATTAATTCTTCATAATTTTGACGAACTTGTTTCAATTCTGTGTTCAAAGTCTCAAAAATTATTTGTTTTGCTGTTCCCCATGCGATACCATCTAAGAAAGCCTGACGCATTTCAGCCACTTGCGCATCCGTGGCAAAAGCCCGATAAATATCCATCAGTGCCGAATCATCGGGATCTTTGGGTTCACCGGGTTCCAAAGAATTGGTTTTGATTTTCATGATATGTTTACGCAACTTTTTCTCAGGCAACCACAGTGGAATGGTGTTGTTATAACTTTTACTCATTTTACGCCCATCAAGGCCCGGCAACACCGCGACATTGTCTTCCACAATGGCTTCAGGCATGACAAAATGATCACCAAAATGATGGTTAAAACGGGCACCGATATCACGGGCCATTTCCAAATGTTGGATCTGATCTTTACCCACCGGCACCTCATTGGCATTAAACATTAATATATCAGCCGCCATCAGAATCGGATAACTGAATAATCCCATGGTGATACCTTTATCGGGGTCCTCACTGCCCTGTTCCTGATTTTCAGCAACCTGGGCTTTATAAGCATGGGATCGGTTCATGAGTCCTTTGGCAGTCATACAGGTCAACAACCAGGTAAGTTCTGAAATTTCCTGGATATCAGATTGTCGGTAAAACGTCGCTTTATCGGTATCCAAACCCAGTGCCAGCCAGGTTGCGGCGATTTCCCGGGTGGATTGTGCGATGCGTTCGGGCTCCCAACATTTAATCAACGCATGCAAATCCGCCAAAAAGAAAAAACTGTTAATGTCAGCATCTCGACTGCGGCGAATAGCCGGTTTGATGGCGCCCACATAGTTGCCTAAATGTGGTGTACCGGTGGTGGTTATTCCTGTTAATACGGTGGTCATGAATTAATATCATTAATGAAAACGGCTATTGTATTCAACCGGCTTAGCTAAATACAATAATAAGCCCTTATTTGTAGAAATTAGTTATGCATAAATTTATTACTTATGTCCTCATCGGCGTGTTCACCCTATGTTATACAGCACCGGCCATGGCCGATTCAACAGCGGAAGAAGCCTCACAGAAGGGATTACATGCAGTCACTGTGTTTATTGATATTACCCGTTTTAATCGAAAAAATGGTGCCGCCAAAAAGCTGACACAGTCTCACCAGGAATTTGCCCGTTTTGGTTATCGCTTGGTGGCGGTTAACGTTTACACCGAGAACAGTGATCTGGAAGGATTTTTTGTCAGCTACCGCAAAGACTTCACTGCAGATAAGCCTTGACCCGCTTTTTACACGTAAGCTGCATAAAGGCGTTTAAGTAAAGACATCATCAACTTACGATTTTTTTGATTGGCAGTTGCTATGGCCCTGCGTATAGGCGTATTACACAGCACTTATACACAAGGACTCTGATAAAACGTTAAAACAAAGATTTAGTCTTCTATTGTTAGTTTTAGTATCAGAAATATCTTGTAACATATTGATTTATATATACTAATAGGGTTGGTTTATTTTTAACCATTTTGCATAAAGCCACACCGGGGCTTCTCAACAATTTGAAATGACATGGTTATTCACAAGGTTATCCACAGTTTATGTGGATAACTAAAAAGCAGTACCCAAAACCACCCAGTTATCAGTGCAGGCCATTACAATA
>CAZWVE010000395.1:0-1689 GCA_964636925.1 uncultured Marinicella sp. | reverse complement strand
TTCATAAGAGGTTAAAGTCAGCAGTTCACCGTTGAGTTTGACATCCTGATGACTGGTGTTCATAACCAATTCACCACAGCTTATTTCCGGTGTCGCATTGCCGCTGGAACGCCTCACCAGGGCATTAATCCGTGCCAATAACTCAGGAAAATGAAATGGTTTAACCAGATAGTCATCGGCACCGGCATCTAAACCCATAACCTTATCCTGCCATGAGCCGCGTGCGGTGAGCACAATAATGGGGAAATTAATGCCTTCTTCGCGTAACGTACGAATCACTTCCATACCGGATATTCGGGGTAAGCCGAGATCGATAACTGCCACATCGGCCGGATACTCACGGCCTTTAAATAAGCCGTCTTCGCCATTGTCGGCTTCATCAACCACATAGCCGACTTCATCAAATCGTTTTAACAAAATACCGCGTAAATTATCCTCGTCTTCTATCAATAATACTCGCATAGTTTCAGTCCGGGTCGTTATTAGCGGCACGCCGGCGGGGTTCTACACGGCGGGCTTCGGGTTGACGTTGTTGTACGGGGCGCTGTGCTTTAGACGGTCTTGTGGATTGTGAGGGTCGCTGAAAACGATGAAACTCTGGTTGTCTTGAATACTGATTATCACGCCTTACAGCGGGCCTTTGTGTTTGTTGTGCCGGTGGTTGTGCTTGTTGTTGATAATAGTTTGGACGCCCTGTTACTTGAGACTGACGTTGATTGTCTCGATAGGCCGGTTTACGAATAGTTTTGACACTGCCCTGGGGTGTCACCACACGAACTTCGTGCATACCCTCGCGTGTTTTGGCCGACAACACCTGGCCTTGCTTACGGGCTTCTTTAACCACGTCATCCAGGGAGTCCCGACTTTGCGCCAGAGCCAAGGACGGCATAAGTAAGGCTATTATGACAATTAACTGTTTCATAGTCAGGTATTTTATACCACCTCACTGAATTGGGACTGAATTTCAGCGTGCATTTTTTGTATTGTCCGCCGGTAATCTGAGCTGTTAAAAATGGCCGAACCAGCGACAAAAGTGTCTGCACCGGCCGCGGCAATCTTTGCGATATTATCCACTTTAACACCACCGTCCACTTCCAATCGAATGTCTCGACCACTGTTGTCAATCAAATCGCGAACTGTTTTAATTTTATTAAAAGTTTCGGCAATAAAGGACTGTCCGCCAAATCCTGGATTAACGCTCATCAGCAAAATCAAATCCAGTTGACCAATAACATGGTCAAGCCAATGAACAGGGGTTGCCGGATTTAACACCAATCCCGCCTGACAGCCGCCATCTTTGATAATCTGAATAGTGCGATCAACGTGTTCACTGGCCTCGGGGTGAAAAGAAATAATACTGGCACCGGCGTCAATAAAATCACCGATAATACGATCCACCGGCTTGACCATGAGATGCACATCAATCGGTGCCGTAATACCATGTTTTCTGAGTGCTTTTAATACCATCGGGCCAATGGTTAAATTGGGTACATAATGGTTATCCATGACATCAAAATGCACCCAATCGGCACCGGCTTCGAGCACGGCTTCCGTTTCTGCCCCCAAACGGGCAAAATCAGCATATAAAATCGACGGTGCAATGATGGCTTGTTTCATGAAAAAAGGGCCGATTGATGAAAACAATTAGTTTGGCATCACCAAGTGAAAAAGTCAAACTTTCTCAGGGTT
>CAZWVE010000394.1:0-1693 GCA_964636925.1 uncultured Marinicella sp. | reverse complement strand
GTTTTAAGGTGGAGCCCGGTGAGCGCACCGCTTGGATCATGTCCACCTGCCCGGCGCGGCTGTCACTGAAAAAATCAGCACTGCCAAGGTATGCGGTCACAGCCATGGTTTGGTTATCCACCACCATCACTGCCACTGACATGGCTTCACCACTGTTTTCGGCGTATTCTTTTGCCAGCCATTCCAGTTCGGTTTGTAAATCACGGTCGATGGTGGTTTGAATGAGGGCACGATCGGGGTATTGCCCGCGCAAATCACGCGCCAATAAAGCGGCTGTCATGGGCTGGGTTTTGTATTGCGCATAGACCGGTTCCTGGCGGGCTTCCTGAACGGTTTGTTGTGACCAGACTTTATAATCGGCCAGCCGCTTTAGGACCTTATCGCGGGCCTGTTGCGCGCGTTCCGGATAACGATCAGGCCGATACAAACTCGGTGCCTGCGGCATCACCGCCAAAAGTGCGGCATCAGCATGCGTTAGTTGAATGGCCGATTTACCCAAATAAGCATGGGCGGCAGCTTCCACACCTTCTAAGGGGCCGCCAAAGGGTGCATAATTGAGGTAAAAATTGAGTATGTCTGTTTTGCTGTAATGCCATTCCAGTTGTAAAGCACGAAACATTTGCCCGACTTTTCCGCGCAGCGTTTTGTCATGATTCTGCATAATTCTGGCCACTTGCATGGTCAAGGTCGATGCACCGGAAATATATCGCCCTGCCCGCAGTCGCTGCCAGGCGGCACGCACAATGGAGAATGGATTAACACCAAAATGCTGATAAAAATAGCGGTCTTCGTAGTTGATTAAGGCTTCAATGTACAAAGGCGAGACCTGATCCACTGTGGTTGGGTAACGCCAGACGCCATTGTCATCGGCAAAAGCGCGCAACGGTAAGCCATCTTTATCCACCACCACCTGGGCAAAATGCCGTTGCTCAAAGGATTCCACCGGCAACGGCCATATGCGATCCAGAATTAAAAAAGTGAGCCAGGTGGCGACACAACATAATAACAGCAACCACAGCGGTTTTTTAAGCCGCTGTCGTAAGCTGATCGGATGCTTTGTGGCCATACTTTATCGGGCTTTAATGGTTAGCTGCGCATCGGTGTCTGATAAGCCCCGAATGTCAGGTCGGTACATGTCTTCCACCAAAGTCTGGGGCACGGTGTAAGTACCCGGTGTCACTGCCCGCACCAAATAAACCAAATGCGTCGCTTCATAAGACGATAAGGTAAAGGCTGCTACGTAACGGTCATCCCGGTATTCTTCATGCTTTAAACGGTTGTTTTCATTCCATTGTTTCGGCGTTTTACCATCAATTTGAATGTCATCCAGACTCATGGCGTGATCAAGCGACTGATTTTCAGGTTCAAAGCCTGCCGGCAGTAAGTCCACCAATAAGGCATCAGGCAAATAACCAATCGATTTATCGAGGCTGGCACTGATTTTAACAATCACCAAGTCTCCGCTACTGACTGTTGATAAATCCAACACTTTACCCGACAAGTCATAATACTGTTTATCGACGCTCACACCTTCCGTTAACGCCATGGGTTTATTCGGGTAGCCCTGATAAATCCAATCAACATACAAAGCTTCATCACCGGTATTTTCAATCTTAATATCGGTTTTGGCATCGTCCCCGACATAGACATTGACCAGATCCTGCTGACGCTGAATGGGGGTGGTTTCACCGGC
>CAZWVE010000393.1:0-1698 GCA_964636925.1 uncultured Marinicella sp. | reverse complement strand
TCGCCCCCTTGATCAGTGATTGAAATATAGGTACTGAACCCTTTAATTCAAGTTGAGAAATTGTATCACTAACCGACTTAATGATAAATGAATGAATGTATAAATTGGTTCTTGTTAAAACGCAATACTGGTCACTTTACTAAGTTAGTTTCAGACTATGGAAAGTCTCTTAAAAAAGTGTGTCCCACTGCACAATTTTGATCCGTTGATTAAATCCCGGTCATTCATAAACTTCAGTTAAAATATTTTTTATTGGGAATTTATTTATGCACGTGATTTTTTTAATGATGGTGTCTTTAAGCTTAGAGGCATGCGGTGAAAGTGGGACTGGCACCGGTCAGCAATCAACGGCTTCGGCTGAAAACACAAAGAGTGCAAGCGGCGCACAGTCCGGTGCTAATCTTGGCTTGGCTTGTGATGCGGTGGACACAGACAAAGTCGATGACATTATGGGCTGGGATGCGGATAAAACCACCACTGAAGAACTCCTCAACAGAAAAGAATGCAAACTGACCGTGTGTCATTACCTGAAAGAAGGCGGTTCACTGCAAGTGATTCTGAGAATTAGTCAGGAAAGCGAGAAAGCGCAAGCCAACAAAATGCTGGATAAACTCTACAACAATGTCCTGACTAATGGTCAAGAAAACATAAGCTATGAGACATTACCCACCATTTTAGGCACCGAAACACTGTTCGGCATGAGCGAGGGCATGCATGGTTATACATCATATCTTACGAAGTCGCTACGGAAACGAAACCGACGTCACCATCGAAATCTCCACTGACCAAAGCGATGCGACGACCCTAAAATCTCAAATGATTGACATCGCTGAGGCCATGAAATAAGTCTTGCTAATCTGAATGCTGAATATGGACCAGAGATAGGTAGGATAAACTACGGAGATAAATGGAAAAAGCTATAACTCTAAATCACACCAGAACACTGGCCTTTTTTGTCTTAATTATGGCTATATTGTTACTGGCCTGATGTGCTAGTGAACAGGTTGAGTGTTCTAATTCAAGAGGATTTCAAAAGGGCTTATTTCAGCAAACATGGTTTACTAAGCCAGATAAAAAAGCCGAGTATATTGGTGCTGTTTTTGGCGATAAGACCGGTGAGATTCGTTTGCCTGATAAAAGAATAACGGGGGATTATTGCATTGAAGACAAGACCATATTTTTTAAACAAAACGGTGTGCTTAATGGCTTACTGGTTATTGAGATTTTAAGCATCGATGAGGAGACCATGGTTTGGTAAATGGAAGATGGCACACAAATCAAGTACTACAACCCTTATCCGGACTTAAGTCAGGAAATTAATTTAGATTCCGGGTGATAAAGTATTAAGTGATTTAAAATAACAGATGAATGTGCTCCGCCTATCAGAATCCTTGTTACAACTTTTGATCGTTGAAGCGCATCCTACAGTTTTGAATCCTCAGATTGAAAAATGCCTCAGATTAAAGTGTTTGGGTTAAATGGCTTTTTGCATCGGCAGTTTTTGGCTGTTTAGGTGGTGGTTGGTCCATTCGTAGAGTAGCGCGCCTAAATAATAGCCGGCACCAAAGCCCAGCAGGATGCCGGTTGTTGATGGGGATTTATGTGATTTTTCGTTAAAAAAACTTTCCAGAACGATCAGGCAGCTGGCAGAACTGGTGTTGCCGTATTGATAGAATTTATTAAGTGACCGTTCAATTT
>CAZWVE010000392.1:0-1712 GCA_964636925.1 uncultured Marinicella sp. | reverse complement strand
CGGCTCACCCATAATTTCATGATAACAATGGGATAGCAGGGTGATGCAGTAAATAACAATAATCGCGTACATGGCCAGAACCAAAACGCCCAACAGCCATTCCGGGAACGGTAGCAAGAACACCGCGGCAGGTACCACATTGGCCAGAACTGGAAAGACAATAATCAACCAGAATAATGTCATGGTGTGGGGTTTGGATTTGTGCCAAATTTCACTCAGGGTAAACGATTGGCCGATGGCGATGCTTGGGAAGGCCAAGGCAATGCGAGCGCCAATATAAGCGAATAAACCAAAAATGAGAACATAAAGCACAACAGTGATGATTTCAGGGTTTGATATAGGCGCCGAACCAGAAGGCGAAATTGCCAATAAAATCATGGTGACGACAGCTGTGAAGGCTACGATGGCGATTACTACAGCAATCATCGCCAACATATAAATAATTTCAGGCCAGCCCCATTTGAATGCGTAAATAATGCCCTGTTCATTTAATAAAACGGTTCGATGTACCAAAACGGCTAATTTGGCGTATAAAAGATAACTCAGCAATTCATAAACGATGTGCTCAGATTCTGAGCCAAATATCAATTCTAAAAGCAAGGACAGAGCCATAAATAGCCCGGCAAAATATAAAAACGGCTTCAGGTTTTCAATTAAGGTGCGCTCGGCTAATTTGTGAATTGTGAGGCTGTTTATCTTATTGTCCATAATTCAGAAGTAAATCATTAATTGTAATGGAAAAGAACAATGTATGTTTGGGCTTATTTAAGCAATTTTAACAAACTTATGGTTCGAGCAGAATGCAATAAGTCATTCTAAAAGACGCAGGATACCGGCCTTCGCCGGTAATGTTGTTGTCATTTATAGCACTCTATGACTTTAGATTTAATCAAAACAACTCTATAGCCGCGCCCCTTACGGGCGGCTATTTGAAAGTCCGATGCATGTCCCGACTTTATCCTGTCAATTTGGCAAGCTTGCAGTGAGTTGAGCCGACACATTTAAACGGACATTCTTGTTTGCTAAAATATTACTATGTTATACATCATATCATTTATAAACCCTTTTGCAGAAGAATGAAAACTGAATTAATAAGTACTCGTATCGAGCACGAACTAAAAATTGAATTTACGCAGGTTTGTGATGGGCTTGGCTTAAGTCCTTCGCAAGCCATTAAGCTATTCGCTAAAGCCGTTATTAATCACGGCGGGATTCCTTTTGAGCTTAAGATTAATAAACCCAATAAAATAACCAAAAAGGCCATACAGGAGGTGGAAGAAGGTCGACTTAATCAAGCCAAAAGTACCGAGTCTTTATTTAATGACTTGGGTACACAGCTTAAAAATGCTTGATGTTTATACACCAATCAATTTAAAAAAGGCTTCAAAAAAATTAAAAAGCTTCCTTTTGAAGATATTAAATTAATTTTTGATGTCATTTCTGCCTTAGAACATGAATTAAAACTTGATGAAAAATTTAAAGACCATGCTTTGATCGGCGATTATGTCGGTTACAGAGAATGTCACATCAATCCTGATTTATTGCTGATTTATAAAACCAATCAACAAAGCCTTATGCTAACAAGACTCGGCTCACACAGTGATTTATTTTGAATCATTTAACCAAGTCGCAGGATCAACTTTGTAGTAATCCACCAAGAGCTCATATAGATCGGGGTGTTTTTCCTGGAAGGTTTTGGGTTGTTCGTAGAA
>CAZWVE010000391.1:0-1713 GCA_964636925.1 uncultured Marinicella sp. | reverse complement strand
GGTGTTGGTGCAACTGGTGATGGCAGCGATAATACAGGCACCATCGGGCATCTCATCACCTTCGGCGGAATAATCGCCTGTGATGCCCTTCACCGCCAAATCATTGACCGAAACTTTGGCGTGTGGATTGGAGGGCCCGGCAATATTGCGGCCCACTGAAGATAAATCGAACGTCAGCACCCGCTCGTACTCAGCCTGTTTCATGTCGTCAGACCATAATCCTGTTTGTTTGGCGTATTGTTCCACCAGTTTAACCTGCGCATCATCACGACCAGTCAATGTCAGGTAATCAATGGTCTGCTGATCGATATAAAACATGGCAGCAGTGGCGCCATATTCCGGCGTCATGTTAGAAATGGTGGCGCGATCGCCCAGGGTCAAACTATCCGCCCCTTCGCCATAAAATTCAATATAAGCCCCGACCACGCGCTCATTGCGCAGAAATTCAGTGATGGCCAGAACAATATCGGTACTGGTTATGCCTGCTTGTGGTTTACCGGTTAAATGCACGCCGACAATATCCGGCAAGCGCACATAAGAAGGTCGCCCTAACATCACACTTTCTGCCTCTAAGCCACCGACACCCACAGCGATGACGCCTAAGGCATCAACCATGGGTGTGTGACTGTCGGTACCGACCAGGGTATCGGGAAACGCCACACCGTCCTGGGCTTGAATCACCGGCGACATCCGTTCTAAGTTTATTTGGTGCATAATGCCATTACCCGGCGGCACCACATTGACATTCTCGAAGGCGGTTTTACACCAGTTAATAAAATGAAATCGATCTTTGTTTCGATGTTCTTCTATGGCGCGGTTTTTTTCAAAGGCATCCTTTTCAAAACCGGCATGTTCCACCGCCAATGAATGATCCACAATTAATTGCGTCGGCACCACCGGATTAACCTGCTTCGGATCACCGCCTTTTTTAGCGATGGCTTCACGTAAACCCGCCAAATCCACAAAAGCGGTCTGACCGAGAATGTCATGGCACACCACCCGCGCAGGATACCAGGGAAAGTCCAGATCCTGTTTACGTTCAATAATTTGCTTTAAAGAATCAGTTAAATCTTCCGGCGGGCATTTGCGCACTAAATTTTCTGCCAGTACTTTTGAGGTATACGGCAACTGTTCATAGGCACCCGGTTGAATCGCATTCACCGCCTCACGGGCATCAAAAAATTCCAAATCGGTATTTGCTAGTTTTTTGCGGTATTTTTGATTCATCTTGTTCATTCCGGGATCCGTTAAAAACGCGGTATTTTAACGGTTTACGAACCAAACAACCAGTCACAAACTTATCCACGTCGCTGATTTTACTTTTGCATTCAGAAGGTTTAGACTAATTAAGACACCCAATGGAGCACAAATATGAATACCACCAACATTCGCGTCGCAGACCGTCCTGACTTTGATAAAGTAATCACTGATATCGTCGATTATGTGGTCGATTATCAAATAAACTCAGATGAGGCTTATCGCACCGCTCATTATTGTTTACTCGACAGCCTGGCTTGTGCTTTAATGGCCCTGAAATTTCCCGAATGCGTCAAACACCTCGGACCTGTGGTGCCCGGCGCAACCTTAGACAAGGGCGCCAAGATTCCGGGCACATCTCACCAATTAGAACCGGTTCAAGCGGCCTTTAATATTGGCGCGCTGATTAGATGGCTGGATTTTAATGATACCTGGCTGGCAGCTGAATGGGGTCAC
>CAZWVE010000390.1:0-1724 GCA_964636925.1 uncultured Marinicella sp. | reverse complement strand
TAATTTGGAACCGTTCAGCAATGGCTTCGGGATAATGACCGGCCAAAAATGCCGTCAGAAAATGGGCCAAATCCCCCATATCCACCACCGATGATTTAATGCTACCGGCTATCGCCAAACGGTGCGCGCTGTACTGGTTATCAAAGCGCGGCCACAGAACCCCGGGCGTGTCATGTAAAATCACATTTTTCGGCAATTTAATACGTTGCTGGCGCTTGGTCACCGCTGCTTCATCACCGGTGGTGGCAATACCGCGCTCGGCAATGACATTAATGACCGTCGATTTACCGGCATTGGGCACCCCCATAATCAGCACCTGAATCGGTTTTTTATTAACTTCCCGCTCCGGGAACATGGCGCGGCACCAGTCGGGAATCTGCTTCATCACCGCCGGTTCGGATTGACTCACGGCATAGGCTTTGGCCTGATTGACCTGCTCAAAAGCCTGCAACCATTGTGCCGTCACATCAGCATCGGCCAAATCCGCCTTATTTAATAACTGAATGGTTGGTTTATGGCCGCGTATTTTTGCCAATAAGGGATTCTGAGAGCTGTAAGGCAAACGCGCATCCAGCACCTCAATCACCAAATCCACTTCAGGCAATAAAGCACGAATTTCTTTTTGGGCTTTATGCATATGGCCGGGAAACCAATTTATCGTCATAGGGAATTATTTCATGTCACAAAAATGACATTTTACCTTACAGCCGCGTACCGCGTCTTGAAAACCACCAAATCATCCCTAATTTACAGGCATCCTAACATTGATGTATTTACTATGACCCAAACAGCCAAAAAACACAGCTTTCAGGCGGAAGTGAATCAGGTCTTAGACCTGGTGATTCATTCCTTGTATTCAAACAAAGATATCTTCCTGCGTGAATTAATTTCAAACGCATCAGATGCCTGCGATAAATTGCGTTTTGAAGCCATTAAAAACAAAGACCTGAACGCCGAAGACTTACACATCAAGGTCGATTTTGATAAACAAGCAAAAACCATCACCATCACCGATAACGGCATCGGTATGAGCCATGATGAGCTCATTGAAAACATTGGTACCATCGCCAATTCCGGCACCAAAAAATACCTGCAATCCATTGCCAAAAAGGATCAGGCCGATGCCAACCTCATTGGCCAATTCGGTGTGGGTTTTTATGCCTCATTTATTGTCGCCAAAGAAGTGGAAATCAGAACCTTAAAAGCCGGCGAGAAATCAGACCAAGCCTATGCTTGGCGCTCCGACGGTAAAACCGGTTACACCCTTGAAAAAATCGACAAACAAAACCATGGTACCGAAGTTATTTTGCACCTACAAGATGACGAAGCCGATTTTGCCGATAACCATCGCTTACGTTCATTAATCAAAAAATACTCCGAGCATGTGGCTTTTCCGATAAAAATGCTGGAAGTGATTTATCCCGAAAAAGACGAAGACGGCAACGACAAACCAACCAAAGAACCTGAATACGAAGTCGTTAATGATGCCACCGCACTGTGGAAGAAAAACCCCAGCGACATCAAAGACGAAGACTACCAGGCCTTTTACAAACAAATCAGCAACGATTTTAACGACGCCGCGTTCTGGACCCACAACCACATCGAAGGCACACAAAGTTACAGTAATTTATTGTACGTACCGAAAAAATCACCTTTTGGCATGTTCCAAAATCCCGATGACCGCGAAGGCTTAAAACTGTACATTAAACGGGTCTTTATCACCG
>CAZWVE010000389.1:0-1727 GCA_964636925.1 uncultured Marinicella sp. | reverse complement strand
AGCGCGGTGCAAAGAGGTTTGCGGCGGCTGGTCATTGTCACTCCGGGTGTCGATATAAACCGTGGCCTTATCGTCCATGGTAATCTTATGAAAGCCGGAACCTTGGGTTATTTTCTTCGGTTTGTCAGGTGTTTGAGTATCAAGGTCTTGCACATACAACTGTTTTTCCAGCGGTGAATCATAAGTACCGGTAAAATAGACTTTACTTTGGTCCGCACTGATGCCAACAATCTCATCCACCATCCAGTCTCCGGCAGTGATGGCCTGAAAGAGCTTTTTATCCGGATTCACATGGTATAAATGCTTAAAACCGGTTCGCTCGGAAGCCCAGAGAAAACCATTATTTTTCAGAAACTTCCAATCATGATGCAGGTTTATCCAGGTGTCAGATTGTTCTGTCAAGAGGGTGGTTTGCTCACCATTAAATGCCACTTTAATCAGTTCCAGATGTTGCTGATTTCTGGACTGTCGTTGATATGCCAGTGCCTGGCTGTCCGGCAGCCACTTGACCCGCGGAATATAAATATCGGTTTCCTTGCCGGTATCAATCCAGTGGATATCGCCGGATTTGAGTTCAATCCGGCCCAGCCGTAGCGTCACATTGGCCTCGCCGGTGTAGGGATAACGCTGCTCAATAACCTCAATATTATCGGCATTAATTTCATAGCGCTTGGTGATACTCACCGGTGACTCGTCCACCCGCAGAAAAGCAATGTGCTGCTCATCCGGTGACCACCAGTATCCGGTGTCACGGTCCATTTCTTCCTGCGCCACGAATTCAGCCATACCATTTTTAATGACACCTTTGCCGTCAAAGGTTAAAGGCCGAACATGACCACCGTCGCTTGAAACAACAAAAATATTCTGATTACGGATAAATGAAACATAATTACCTTTCGGTGAAAAACGGGCATCGGTGTCAAAATCATCAGAATCAGTCAGTTGTGTCACCGCTTTATCCGCAGCCACACCTAAACGATAAACAAATATATCACCACCCAAAGGAAACAGTAAAGACCGACCATCATCCGACCAATCATACTCAATAATACCGCTTAAACCCGCTAAACGTTGTCGCTCACGACGGGCTTTTTCTTCATCGGATAATTCAGCTTGCTCCGGCTGTAACACATCGGAATCCACCAGCAAACGGGTCTTACTATCCGCAATGTTGTATTCCCACAGATCATAGCGGTCCTTATTCTCCGCTTTACCACGCAGGAAAGTAACCCGCGCACCATCCGGTGAGACTTTCGCTTGACGCAAAGAAGTCCCGGCCAAATCCGGACTTGCAAACAACCGCTCTAAAGTCAACTCATCAGCCATTACAGCCCCCGAAAATAGTAAAATCACCAAGAAACGCCACATAGTCAGCCTAAAATTACAAAAACATCATGTTAGAGAAAATGACTTTGTGGGTCAACTGAAAAAGGAGCAATCAACATTTCTATTTCGTCATTCTCGGACGTAGAATCGAGGATTTCGTGATAAAAAATTAATTCTATATAAATTGAAAAAAATATCAGGTTGAGGTTTTTTTACCCCGCATTGTTTAACAATTATTTAGATTTTCTGAGAGTCTCGGGTATAGCCCGAGAATGACGGTTATTAGTTAACTGCCAGAAAATGACAATTGTTTGAACTGAACCCAACAATCACCAGCGCTTACGGTTTTTAAAGGGTTTGTGTTCTTCAGGTTCGTGGGTTTGGTTCCAGACTTTGATGCG
>CAZWVE010000388.1:0-1731 GCA_964636925.1 uncultured Marinicella sp. | reverse complement strand
TAGAAGGCTTAGACCGACATTTAAATTTAATCGAGTTTATTCAAAAAGTGCACCGGGCGCGTGCTAAAATTAATCTAAGTAATTGATACCAAAAACCACATAGTTAAATGAAATTGATGAATCTTAAATTTAAATACTTCTTTTTTTGTTATGGTTTATTTCTGATACAGAGTTCAGCCCACGCCAGTTTTGTCTATGTGCCATTTGATGAGTTGTTGGCAGACGCAGAATTGGTTGTTAGCGGTACAATTATTGATAAAAAGTACAGTGAGAAGAAATCCACGGGTTTAATATTTGAACAGAATCCAATTACGGGTGAATCCTATATTAAAGAAACGGTTGAATACGATGCATTCTTTACGGATTATGAATTACATGTTGATGAGATATTAAAAGGTAGTGTGGCCAACGATGTTATTCAAATTGAAGCCGGCGGTGGATGTGATGATGAGGGCTATTGTAGAAGATTGAGCACTGGTTATGAGCTCGAAGAGGGTGATCGCGTATTCATGTTATTAAAAAAAGATAACGGTGGTGTGTTTTATGTTTCCGTTCAGGGAGGGAATACAGTTTATTATCTGACAGATAATAGTCAAATATACAACCATCATGATAATTTAGAGTATATTTATGGTCAGAGTTTTGATAGCAATCGTCGCCCGGTGCCTCAAAACCTAATAGAAATTAAAGAAATCATCAAGCAACAAGAGTACAAGGATTATCAAAAGTAGATTGAATTAAAATATTAAGACTGCCAGCTGAGTTTATTTGAATTCATCCAAAAAGTTCACCAAGCACGTGACCAAGCCATGAAATCAATGACATTGAGCACATTAATAATTTGTGAGGCGGGTCACAAGTCGGGTGCTATACTTCAATTAGATTGGGGTTTTACCCTGAAGGTTGAATGTTATGAAAAAAATCACCGTGCTTTGTCTTTTGATTGTGTCTGTTTCGGTTCCGGCCGAAGAATATTTTATTTCCCCGCAGGGTGATGATGCAAATCCCGGGACCATTAGTCAGCCATGGCGGACTATTTCTTATGGTCTGAATTCTGTCAGTGCCGGTGATACATTAACCTTACGGGGCGGTATTTATCGTTTAATAGAGGAAACCAATCGACCGAGTTACATCAACACACCGAATCTAACCTTACAAGGCCATGCCGGCGAAACAGTCGTACTTTTGGGCTCTTACAGCACTGGATCCGATACCTGGCAAGCGTATAACGCCAATGTCTGGCGCATTCCGGCGGATCAATTGAACAGCGATCCGAAAGGCATGTTTAATGGCAATCAGCGGATTGACCACCAAACTAATTTTGATAGTGGCCGTAATCATGATCATGTGGTCAATTTGCTTGAGCCCAATCACTGGACCAAAGCAGATATTAACGGCATTCAGTGTTTTGCGGATAATAGTGGCTGTTATATATACCTGTATCCGAAAGACGGTGAAATACCCAACAATGAAGTTTATGAACTATCGCAACGGGGTTTACCGAGGGTGGCCGGTAATGGCGATTATTTTACCTTGAGAAACCTCGAAATTTATTACACCCAAAGTAGTCCGATGTTCTTTGAAGGCGCCGACTTTGTGACTCTGGAGGACAATGTGTTTGGCCATATCTCTAATGGCAATGATAACTCCTATGCAGTGCGTATCTGGGATTCCGAGGGCAGTGTGGTGCGCCGAAATCGTATTTTTGATTCAGTGTATTGGGGTGGGACG
>CAZWVE010000387.1:0-1731 GCA_964636925.1 uncultured Marinicella sp. | reverse complement strand
CAAAATCACACAGATAAATCAGCACAAAACCATACATCATAAAACCGCCAAGAAACAAAAATCCCGCCGCCAAATTTTTTTTTTACCTTACATATGATCTCTTATAATGTCTTTCATACATACCTCACTAATGGCTTCAATAAAGTGAGCAATAAGCGTATCTCACAAAGATTCACTTTGACCAATCCCTACTGCACCCATATCCCAACCGCCTCCCAGGGCTTTAAACAAAGCCACCAGATTAATCGCTGTGGCGGTGTGGGTTTGGGCATAGTTGTGTTCGGCTTCGCGTAAAACCCGTTCTTCAGTCAGCAATTCGGTTAATGCCATATCACCGGCCTGAAATCGTGCTTGGGCATGTTGGTAGCTGCGTCTGGCTGCATTCACTGCCAACTGTTGACGTTCAACAGCATCAAGACCAAGCAGATAGTCGCTGAGGGCACGTTCGGCATCACTCAGCGCGTTCAACACCGCTTGCTCATAAGCCAATGCGGCTTGTTGTTGGCGCGCTTCGCTGGCCCGGATTTCGGCACGCACCCGTCCACCATCAAACAAGCGCCAGGAAATCAACGGCACAAGTGAAAAAGTGGTGCTGTCAGAATCAAATAACTGGCTTGAGTCCAGGGATTGAAAACCACCGCCGGCGGCAATCGATAATTGAGGAAATAATTCAGCCGTGGCAACACCAATATCGGCCGTACTGGCGGCCAAGCGCCGTTCTGCAGCCCGAATATCTGGACGTCGGCGCAATATATCAGCCCGTTCACCAACCGGTAACGCTGTTAAGGCAATCGCCGGTGCATCCATATTAATCAATGCCAATTCATGCTCAGGCGGCATCCCCAACAGCACACCCAAACCCAGAGCAGCGGCACGTATGCGTGCTTGAATACCCGGTAAACCGGCCTCAGCCACTGCCAGACGTGACTGGTTGATGGCAATGTCCGCTTCTGCGACATCGCCCAATTGATAGCGTTTTTGCACCAGGTCTAAAGTCTGTTGCAATGTTTCTACGGAAGCTTGTCGGGCTGCCAGTTCCCGTTGTGCGCCTCTGAGCGTTAAATAAACCCGGGCCACTTCCGCAGCAACACTGATGCGAATATCAATGGCATCGGCCTGCGCAGCCTGAAGTCGCGCTTGTGCACTTTCAAGCGCACGACCGGTTTGACCAAACAAATCAATTTCCCAGGCCGCATCGAAGCCAATCTCATAAATGGTCTGATTACGATCAAGTCCCGGAATTGAGGCAATCGGTAACGGACCATGCTCACTTTGTCGTCGTCGTGAGACACTGCCTGAGGTGTCCACCACAGGCACATAACCACCGGCTGCCCGGTCACGCAATGCCCGCGCCTCATTAATTCGGGCATAGGCTTGTCGCAAATTCAGGTTACTCGACAAGGCATCGGCCACCAGACGATCCAAAACAGGATCACCCAATGCCGCCCACCATTGTACCCATTCAATTTGTCTGTCTTTGGCGTTCACCGACAGTGTCCAGCCATCACCGGTATCAACGGCTGGCGGTTGACGATAGTCCGGCCCCACGGCACAAGCACCGAGCAATAAACTCGCTGCCAGGTAAAGCCCATGTCGCCCAAAATTTAAACCTTGTGTCATATTAATCACTCCAAAAATTATTCTAAACGACTGCGCACAAACACCACCGCCATGGAGAGTGTTACCAGTGCAATGATGACCAACGGCCAGGTATTGGCGATAATATCTGAC
>CAZWVE010000386.1:0-1735 GCA_964636925.1 uncultured Marinicella sp. | reverse complement strand
GGTCAAGCCAATGAACAGGGGTTGCCGGATTTAACACCAATCCCGCCTGACAGCCACCATCTTTAATAATCTGAATGGTGCGATCAATATGCTCACTGGCCTCGGGGTGAAAGGAAATAATACTGGCCCCAGCATCAATAAAATCACCAATAATGCGATCCACCGGCTTCACCATAAGATGCACATCAATGGGTGCAGTGACACCATAATTGCGTAAGGCCTTTAGCACCAACGGCCCAATGGTTAAATTAGGTACATAATGATTGTCCATGACATCAAAGTGCACCCAATCGGCACCAGCGCTCAAGACAGCTTCAGTTTCAGCCCCCAACCGGGCAAAATCGGCAGATAAAATTGATGGTGCAATAATCGGTTGTTTCATACCCAAACGAGTGAATTTTAAAGCAATTAGTTTGGCATCACCGTTGCCTAATGTCAAACCTTATCAAAGCCTTAAATAGATGCTTACCAACCCCGTAATTCTTTAACCTGCTCCCATGCCAATTGAATACTTTTGGCCTTTTCTTCGGCCACTTTCATCATTTCCGGCGGCAAGCCTTTGGACACCAATTTATCAGGATGATGCTGGCTCATTAACTTTTTATAAGCACGCCGGATTTCTTGTCTGTCGGCAGATTTGTCAACACCCAACACCTGATATGGATTGCTCGAAGCGGCTGAAGCACGGGGTTGACTGCGAGAACGCCGTTGTCCTTGTTGTTGGCCTTGGTTTTGATAATAATTCGAACCACGCATCTTTAACATGGCATGTAACATCGCCAGAGGATAACCAATCAATTGGCATATTTGTTCAATTAAGTACTGCTCAGCGTGATCAATTTGTCCATCCACAGAAGCCATATCAATGAGCATTTCCAAGAAAAATTGTTTTAGCGATAAGGAACCCCGCGATTTTTGACGAAATTCTGTTAAATCACGATCAATGCTGTAATTGGATTCTTTACCTTGATTAAAATAATGAATGGCTTGCTGTCTGAGCTCAGGGGTCAGCTTCATCTTATTCATGATGATTTCAGCACGATCAATTTCTTGCTTAGAAACCACACCATCGAGCTTTGCGAGTTTGCCCATGCTCACAAACAGGGCTTTAAAAAAGCTGTGTTGCGTCGCCGTTCTTTGCTTTTTGGGTGAACCGCCACCACTGATAAATTGAGTGATTTGATGACCCAACCAGGCACCCAATAACATGCCGATAAAGCCGCCCATTCTGTAGCCGATCAGGCCGCCAATAATAATACCCATAGTTATTTAGTTTGCGTGTTTAAAATTTGCTGGTTAAAATGGTGTTTTTTGCTGTTTTTCATGGACATTTCTCTACCCAAAATACACCAAGGCAAAGTCCGCGACGTTTACCAAATTGATGACAGACATCTGCTTATGGTCGCCAGCGACCGGCTCAGTGCCTTTGATGTGGTGTTGCCGGATGCGATTCCTCATAAAGGCGCTATTCTGACACAATTATCCAACTTTTGGTTTCAAATGCTGGCGCCCATTATAAAGAATCACCTCACCCATATTCCAGTGAAAGAAGTCATTGTCGGTTCCAATAAGGATTTGCAAATGAGGTCGGTGGTCGTTAAGAAACTAAAACCCTTGCCATGCGAAGCCATTGTACGCGGCTATATTATTGGTTCCGGCTGGAAAGACTATCAAAAAACCGGTCAAATCTGCGGCATCGACTTGCCCAAAGGTTTACAACAGGCCGAACAACTCC
>CAZWVE010000385.1:0-1743 GCA_964636925.1 uncultured Marinicella sp. | reverse complement strand
ACGCATGAAAAAAATGAAGCATAAAAAGAAACCTCGACGTGACAACAAAGGCATGATGGATGATGATAATCAATAAACCTACCTTTTCTTAAAACGTATAAAACGCCACCAGTCAGGTGGCGTTTTTTTGTTTTTGTCATTTGTTCTGTGTTCAACTGTTATAATTATTGATTTATAACAGGGTGGTGAAAATGAAGTTAGGTGCATTTTCTGTGAGATTACCGGTTAAGAACCTGGCCAAATCAAAAGAATTTTACGAGAAATTGGGTTTTAGCATTTTTGCCGGTAGCATGGACAGTCATTATTTAATCATGAAGAATGAGGAGACTCTCATTGGTTTATTTGAAGGTATGTTTGATGAACAAATACTGACATTTAATCCCGGCTGGGACCAGTCAGCCAATGTTTTGGATCATTTTGATGATGTGAGAAAGATACAACAAGAACTGATGGAACATGATATTAAGCTAGAACGGCATTGTGACTCACAAAGTCAGGGTCCTGCCAGTATAGTTCTTAAAGACCCGGACGGACACTGTCTGTTAATCGATCAGCATGCCGAATAAAAAACGTTGTCGATGGGCACAGAATGCCAGCCCATTAGAACAGGAATACCATGATGACGAATGGGGACGACCTGTATATGACGATAAAAAATGGTATGAATTTATCGTATTAGAGGGTGCTCAGGCGGGTTTAAGCTGGTCCACCATTCTGCATAAACGTGAAGGTTACAGAAAAGCCTTTGCTGGTTTTGATTTTGAACAGGTGGCTCAATTCAATGAAGACGATCAGGCACGATTAAAAGATAATCCGGCGATTGTTAGAAACCGGCTTAAAATTGCTTCCGCGGTCACCAATGCCCGGGCTTTTATAAAAGTACGCCAGGAGTTTGGCAGCTTTAACGACTATATCTGGCAATTTGTCGGTGGAAAGCCGATAATCAATCAATGGTCTGAGTCCGGGCAGGTGCCGGTCACCACGAAAGAGTCCGATGCCTTAAGCCGTGACCTAAAAAAACGCGGCTTTAAATTTGTCGGCAGCACCATTTGTTATGCCTTGATGCAGGCCACCGGTTTGGTCAATGACCACACCATCGATTGTTTTTGTTATCAACAGGTCAACACGACCTCAAGGAGTTAAATTATGTCTAAATTTCGCACATTTTCTATATTAATCAGTGTCCTGTTATTGAGTTTCATTGTTCAAGCCCATGAAACCACTGAACAAAATAACCATCAACTTTTTTTCAATAACACGAAAGATTTATGTGGCGAGGTATTCACAGGCGCTAGCACCTACCCCGATGATCCTGATCATGATTTTGCCGGCAAAAAACTGGTGGCTGATTTTGCCGATTGCAGTGAGGATGAAATCCGCATTAAGTTTGCCGTGGGCGAAGATCACTCCAGAACCTGGGTAATCACAAAATCCGATAAAGGCCTATTGCTGAAACATGATCATCGTCATGCCGATGGTACACCCGATGAAGTCACCAATTACGGCGGTTGGGCAAATCAAGCCGGTAGTGCATATCAACAATATTTTGAAGCCGATGAAGAAACCGCGACATTGATTCCTGAAGCATCAACCAACGTCTGGATGTTGTCGTATGACCCGGAGACAAAGGTGCTCACGTATGATTTGAAGCGTCATAACGAACCCCGTTATCAGGCTCAATTAACAACGCAATAAAGTTGATAGCCATAAGTGGCTGTGGCAGTCAGGGTTAAGGGCGTCACA
>CAZWVE010000384.1:0-1746 GCA_964636925.1 uncultured Marinicella sp. | reverse complement strand
AATACAGTGACCACATCATTTTCACGACAACCATAGGTCGATGCCGGATAACCCGGTCGATCCATCACCATCACATTGGTACCATAGCGAGATAATTGAATGGCCAGATCACCAACATAGGTGTGGCTGATATCAGCACTTACTTGTAAGGTATCAACAGCACCCAAATTACTGATATCAAAAACCACATCCACACCGGATGAGCTACCATCAGGAATGGCAATGGGACCATCAATACATATTTCATTTTTTGTGGTAAAGCTAAACGATGCTGAAGCAGAGCCCATACCGCAACCATTGATGGGTGTGATGCGCCAATAGTAGCTTGTATCGGTCATAAGTAACTGCGAAGGCGTAAAACTGGTCTCGCTTACCGTCGTATTAATCACTATATTGGTGAAACCGGCATCTGTGGCTACTTCCACTAAGTATTCATTGGCATTTGCCACCGCATTCCATGAAAAAAGTGGTACCAGATCAACATTAACGGCTGAATCAGCGGGTGAGATTAAGGTCACAGATTGTGCCGGCACAGTGCCATCAACAATTAAAGTTAACGATTCATCGGCTGAGGCTGAAACAGATTGGCCATGAACGGTGAAATCATAACTGCCCACCGCCACTGAAGCTGTATTACCGACGGTCAATAAACTGGTGGCAGGTGCGGTGACAGGATTATTTGAAAATATATGGCTGGCACCAGCGGGTAAGCCCACAGCACTTAATGAAATGCTTTCATTGAACTGATTATCGGTTAATGCAATATTTAAGGCATAATTGGCATCTGTTGATTGACAAACAGCCATAACAGAATCATCCGCACTTATTGAAAAAGGATTGGGGTTTGAACCGTCAACATATGTCACACCAGTGTCATTGGGGTCAAGCCAGGGCTTAAAATTGACACTGTCAGATCCACCATTATCCCAGGCCACAGAAAATCGACCATAACAATCATATTGTGTGTTTCCACAGGCCGCCAGACCGCCGGATAAAAAGCCCACCAATCGATGGTTGTCCGGATCCCACAAACCCGATCCTGATGAACCCGGTTCCGTGGTACCGTCCTCCCAATTATCGACATTCCAGTGGGTATCCGCCGGACCATTATTTAAAATACAACTTGAGCGCGTGGTTAAAGGGTCGGTATTAAAACTAATGGCTTTTTCATCGACACCGGGGTGGTGAATACCGACACTGCCCTGGGGCGCATTGCCCGATCGATCCCAACCGGCCCAATAAACGTTGTACTCTTCGGGAGGCATGCTGGCTAATTCGATTAAACTAGAATCAACATCTTCTCGACTGGCACGGTAAATGGCACCACTGACCGTATCCAATCGGGAACCGCCACCTAAATCACCACAATTTTCAGATTCATAATTCCAAATGGTCACCACTGACGCAGCATTTCCGGTTGACAGACCACAATGATAGGCCGTCACAAAAAATGGTGTAAATGTTCTGTCCGCATCCATAACCATGGTTCCTGTACAGGTATCAATACCGCCAACAGTATAGGCTGCTACCGAACGAATTTCATCTCGCCAGGGATCACCCACGGGACAAACAACGTCATTATTGCAAGCACCTTGTTTAGGCCGTAATCCTTCACCACCATAACGCTTGTAAACATCACGAAAGCCACTGCTGACACGTCCCACGGTTAATTTAACGTCATCCAGTGATACGCTATTGGGAAAATAGACTTCAATGGCAACATCACCGCCCGGTAGGGGCGCTGAC
>CAZWVE010000383.1:0-1759 GCA_964636925.1 uncultured Marinicella sp. | reverse complement strand
GTTTGGTGTACCGCTTCGTAGGTTAAGGTGCCTGATCGCGAGACAATGCCGATGCGACCGGGTTTGTGAATAGGGCCGGGCATAATACCGATTTTACATTCGCCTGGGGTAATAACACCCGGACAATTGGGGCCGATCATATAGACATCCGGATGCTGATCCAGTACCGCACGAACCCGCAACATATCGAGCACCGGAATACCTTCGGTGATGGTAACAATGAGTTTAATGCCGGCATCAATGGCTTCTAAGATGGCATCTGCGGCGAACGGTGGTGGTACAAAAATGACAGAGGCATTGGCGCCGGTTTCATTAACGCCGTCTGCGACTGTATTAAAAACCGGACGATCTAAATGTGTGCTGCCACCTTTACCCGGTGTCACACCGCCGACTAAGTTGGTGCCGTAATCGATGGCTTGTTCACTGTGGAAGGTGCCTTGAGAACCGGTGAATCCCTGGACAATCAATTTAGTTTGTTTGTTGACTAATACGCTCATGATTATGCTCCTACCGCTTCCACAGCCTTGTTCGCTGCATCGTCTAAATCACTGGCGGCAATAACGGCCAGTCCACTGTCTTCTAAAAGTTTTTTGCCGGCATCGACATTGGTACCTTCTAAGCGCACCACGATCGGCACATCAACGCCCACTTCTTTAATCGCGGTAATAATACCGTCGGCAATCAGATCACAACGCACAATACCACCAAAAATATTGACTAATATTGATTTCACATTGGGGTCGGATAAAATAATTTTAAATGCAATGGCAACCCGCTCAGCAGTGGCACCGCCGCCAACATCCAAAAAGTTAGCCGGCTCACCGCCTTTTAATTTAATGACATCCATGGTAGCCATAGCCAAGCCGGCACCATTCACCATACAGGCAATGTCACCGTCGAGTTTAATGTAGTTTAATTCGTGCTCGTGGGCTTTGGCTTCAGCCGGATCTTCCTGACTCTTGTCGCGCAATTTAGCCAGTTCTTTTTGTCGGTATTGGGCATTGTCATCAGAATTTATTTTGGCATCCAGCGCCACCACGTTTTGATTATCGTCGATAATTAACGGGTTGATTTCAATCAGTGACAAGTCCAATTCATGAAACATTTTGTGCATCTGCATCATGATATGGGTCAGTTGAAAAACCTGTTTTTTGTTTAAGCCCATGGCAAAGCCGATTTTACGGCATGCATAAGGCCATAAGGTTTCGGTGTTATCCACAGTCAGGGTGTGAATCTTTTCCGGATTGGTTCTGGCCACCTCTTCAATTTCAACACCACCTTCAGCGGAAGCCACAAAAGATAAGCATTTGTTGGCGCGATCAACCAATAAGCTGAGATACAATTCATTTTCAATGTTGGCTGCTTCCGTGATTAAGACCTCATTGACCGGCAGGGCCATGCCGCCGGTTTGGTAGGTTTTAATTTCCATGCCCAGCATATCAGTGGCAAATTGCTTAACGTCGTCCAAACTTTTGGCAAATTTAACGCCACCGGCTTTGCCGCGACCACCGGCATGAACCTGGGCTTTCACCATCCATTGTGTGGCATCCATGGCTTTTGCCACAGACACGGCTTCATCGGCAGTTTTGACCGCAGTACCCTTGGGTACCGGTATGTCATATTGGGCAAATAGGTCTTTTGCCTGATATTCGTGGAAATTCATAAAATTATATCCTGCATTGTTGGTTAGAATTGGCGGGGTATTTTAACGGAAATGCAATGACTTTTGGGGCTTAAATTAAAGAATCCTGGTCAATGG
>CAZWVE010000382.1:0-1762 GCA_964636925.1 uncultured Marinicella sp. | reverse complement strand
GCGTCAACCACAACGGCATAAACGCCTATTTGCAAAGAAGCGTTTTGAATGCGTCTTAATGCATCCACAAGCAGAAATTGACCCAAGCCCTCACCTTGAGTGGAATAATCAACAGCCAATCGACCAATTCGAGCCACAGGCACCGGATGTTTAGGAAGTTTCTTTTTGATATTTTCAGGCAGTGCGTTGAGATTAACTTCTGCCATGCTTAAGGTGTAGTACCCCAGGGCTTTTTTGGGTTTGTCAGCATTAATTAAAACAAATGTTCTGTTAAAGCCCTTACTTTGTTGTTGCCTGGCTTTTTTCTGAAAAAAATCATTTAACTCAGAGATGCCACAATCGAAATCGGTTCTGTCTATGGACTTGTCTAAGTGGCGAAATTGAAGGGGCATCAAGAAGCGTTAAAAGTGTCTTGGTACTTTTGGTAGGCTGCTTTTAAATTTTTGTTACTGGCCGGCGGATTGGTGATGGCACCGAGGAATAAATCGGCATCGGCACGCGTCAATGCCAAATGTTCAAATTTAGCTAATTCAGCTCTGGCGGCTTTGAGGGTATTCTGCAACACAAAAGCACTGAGGTCTATGCCCAGTAGGTCAGCGGCCTTTTTAATTTCTTTTTTCTGTTCAGTTTCAACTCTGATGTGGATATTATCCTTCTTATTGCTTTGGGTGGTCATAACAAAAATATTGGTTAAAAATTTATCTTATCAAATATGTGTTGCTATTGTCAACACGCTGTGAATTAACAAGAAAACCCCAACCTCCGGCACATGCATTATTAACGCATCTCTTGTTATAATCATTGTTTACTTTTCTAAGATGAACAACCATGAATAACCAAATTCCTGATTCTGATAAGGCGGTGCATGATGAGGTGCCGGCGGATTATAAGACTGAGCCCGGTGACGGCGGCAATCGTTATAAGAAAAAGCGGGCGTTGACTTTGCGTAAGTCGTGGCGCTGGTGGGGCGTCGGGCTGGCTTTGTTTTTGGCTTTGCAGGTTTTGCTGGTGATGTTTTTTGACCGGGAGCCGGATTTGTTTGATATTCAGGTGACTGCGGAGCAATACGCGAAAGAACATCAGTGGCGGGATGTCACCGGTGTAACTTCGGGCGCAGCGTTTCTGGAAATCACAGATGTGTTGCTGAATAAGCCAGGTGGTTATATGTCGAATGATGTCATGCCGCCGTTTGTTTTTATGGACAATATGCCGAGTTGGGAATTTGGCGTGGTGATTCAAGTGCGGGATTTTGTGCGGGTTATGCGCAATGACATCAGTCGTTCGCAGAGTCAGTCGGAAGAGGATGCGGATTTAGCGGATTCTGATCCGAAGTTTCATAATGACCATGATAAGTGGATTTGGCCGGCCACTGAAGGACGTTATAAATCGGGTCGTCAGTTTTTCTTAAAATACATGAACCGTTTAGCCGGTTCGGCACAACCGCCTGCTGAGTTTTATGCCCGCACCGATAATCTGGTGGTGTGGCTGAATCTGGTGGAAAAGCGTCTGGGGAGCTTGTCCAAGCGCTTAAGCGCCAGTGTCGGTGAAGACCGCATCAACACCAACAGCGGTGGTGATGCGACCGCAGAATCGGCCACTTATCAGCCGAGTGAGCTGCAGGTGAAAACACCGTGGCTGCAGATTGATGATAATTTCTATGAAGCCCGTGGTTCGACCTGGGCCTTGATTCATTTACTAAAAGCCATCGAAGTGGATTTTAAAGGTGTGTTGGAAAAGAAAAATGCCCTGGTTTCAGTGCGGC
>CAZWVE010000381.1:0-1772 GCA_964636925.1 uncultured Marinicella sp. | reverse complement strand
CTGCTGACAACATGTTATTGTTTAGTATAAAATCTATCGCGTCAGTTCACCACTACTATTATCATCAATCATGGATAAAGCCCGCTATCATTTTGCAAAAATCCAACAAAAATTACGGCGTCAAATCAGCAGTGCTTCTGCAGACTATGGTTTGATTGAATCCGGAGACCGCATTATGGTGTGTCTTTCCGGTGGCAAGGATTCCTACACCATGCTGGCCTTATTGCAAAACATTCAACAAAAAGCACCTTTTCAGTTTGATATGGTGGCTGTTAATTTAGACCAAAAACAACCAGGCTATCCGGAACATATATTACCGGCCTATCTAGCTGAACAAAATATTCACTATCACATCATTGAAGAAGATACTTTCAGCATTGTTCAAGATAAGATTCCGAGCGGCAAAACCACTTGTGGCTTATGCTCACGGCTGAGAAGAGGTATCCTGTATCGCGTGGCCGGTGAATTAAAGTGCACTAAAATTGCTCTGGGCCATCACCAGGATGATGTCGTTGAGACACTTTTTTTAAACATGTTTTTTGGTGGCACGCTTAAGGCCATGCCACCCAAACTGGTCAGTGACGATGGCCGAAACACGGTCATCAGACCACTCTATTACTGTCGTGAAAAGGACATAGAGCACTATGCCAGGGTTATGGACTTCCCGATTATTCCCTGTAACCTGTGTGGCTCACAAGATAACCTGCAACGCCAGGCCATTAAACACATGCTGAAACAGTGGGATAAAATTCAACCCGGCCGTATCGACAATATTGCGCGTGCCATTAAAAACATTGCGCCAACGCAATTGGGCGACAGTGAATTGGTTGACTTTAAAGCGCTTAAAAACCGGGTGGAATTACCGCAGTTTGTTTAACCGGCTTTTTTCAAATACACCAATAACAGTGAAATGGCCGCCGGTGTCATACCCTGAATACGCGAAGCCTGCCCAATGGTGGCGGGCTTAATTTGATTCAGTTTTTCTGTCAATTCGGCACTCAGGCCTTGCACCAATGAATAATCGAAATCCAGCGGTAATGGCTTATGCTCCTGGGCTTTGGCTTTATCAATTTCCTGTTGTTGGCGTGCTAAATAACCGGCATATTGGGTTTGAATTTCCACTTGATCGAGCACGTCTTTGCTACGATTAGGCAGATTAATTTCTGCAAACCCCATAAACATCGAGACATTGACTTCAGGTCGCCTCAATAAATCATAAGCGCTGGTTTCTTTGCTTAATTGAATACCTGTTTGGGTCATAAACTTTTGACCCAATTCGTTGTGCGGTGTTAGCCACACCGATTGTAACTGGTGCAACGAGGCTTCAACCTGTTGTTTTTTGTCCATAAACGTCTGGTATCGATGGTTATCCACCAAACCAAGCTCATAGCCTTTTTCCGTTAACCGAAAGTCGGCATTATCTTCACGTAACATGAGCCGGTATTCGGCCCGAGAAGTAAACATGCGATAGGGCTCGCTGGCTCCTTGGGTAATTAAGTCATCGATGAGCACGCCAATATAGGCTTCATTACGTGCCGGCGTCCAGCCGGGTTTTCCGGCCACTTTTCGGGCCGCATTTAATCCGGCAATCAAGCCTTGCGCCGCGGCTTCCTCGTAGCCGGTGGTACCGTTTATCTGACCGGCAAAGAATAGATTTTCAACGTATTTTGTTTCTAAAGACGGATACAAACCACGGGGGTCAAAAAAGTCATATTCAATGGCATAACCGGGGCGTGTGATGTGGGCATTTTCAAAGCCTTTAATGGAGCGTA
>CAZWVE010000380.1:0-1779 GCA_964636925.1 uncultured Marinicella sp. | reverse complement strand
TCCAGAGTTTCGACACCAACACCCGACAACCGGTATTGACTATCCAACGGTCAATGGCAGCGACAATATCCGGATCCTGGTGCGAAGCAAAAATATAATCCAAATCGCGCAAGCGAATGTGACGGCTTAAAGCAATGGTTAATGGGATATAGGTCAAATCTCCACCCGGATCCAATAACATCGAATGGGAACCGTTACGAATCAAAAACTGATTCGATTGGACCCCTTCACCTTCAACTAAATCATTAAAGGCCAGACATTCATGCTGACCACTGCGATATAGGACATGGGCTTTGCCGACCATAAGATTTCTCCAAACACAAAGCCGGCATTGTAGGTCGAGCGAATATTAAAAATTTTGACTTTTATCAACTATCCGATTGTCCTTACTGTCTTCTTCAATAATCAGGCTCATAACTTTCCAGTCACTTTTCAGTTTGTCGTAATCACGCCGCCCGGTAAAGACTTTTAGTCGAATCCCGTCCGGCGCGATACCGAATAATGGAATGGCATTATCACCGTGCTTTACCATATAGGCTTCAAAATCAAATTCTTCAGTCAGCAAGGTGGTTTTAATCTGCGCACCTCGTGAAATGTAACTGGCCAGATTAGCAAATGTGACATCGCGGGAAAATAGTGTTTGGGCTTTACCGCCTTTTGAGGTGGTGTGCTTGCGCTCATCTTTCTGCTTTTCCTCATTGGTGACAACATAGATATTACCGGCACCGAACTCATTCTTATAACGGGTAGCCGCCAGTAAATTAAGTTCACGGTTCATGGACACCGCCAACATACGACCGACACCAATCAAATCCAAATGTTGATCCGCATGTTCGGAGACGACATTGCCCCAATAGGATTTAATGTTGCGCATACGCGCCTCTTTTATGTAGCGCCAGTGTGAATCGGTCACCATACAATCAAAGCCCTGCTCATTCAAGGCTTCGGCAATGGCCAGTGCCACCGGATTGGCACCGACAATTAAAATACCTTTGCTTTCCGGGCTGGCAACACCCAGTCGTTTTGATAGCATTCCGGCAGTGGCTGATTGAAACACCACGGTGCCGATAATCACCATAAAAGTCAGCGACACCAACAACGGTGCTTCGGCATAGCCCTCTTGTTCCAACCTTAGGGCGAATAGTGCCGAAACCGCGGCTGCGACAATACCACGCGGCGCAATCCACGACAGCATGACGCGTTCTTTCCAGTTTAAATCAGAACCCCAGGTACTAACCGCTATTTTTAACGGCCTGACCACAAACTGAATAATCAAAAACAAAACCAGAGACAGCCAACCGATTTCAATCAACGGCTCTATGTCCATACGTGCCGCCAGAATAATGAACAAACCGGCAATCAACAACAGTGTCAGGCTTTCTTTGAAGTTCAAAATATCTTCAATTTCAACATTTTTACTGTTGGCCAGCCACATACCCATCACGGTAACCGTTAATAACCCCGACTCATGGGCCAGCACATCCGACACTGCAAACACACCAAACACCAGGGTCAGGGTAAAGACATTGTGTAAATAATCCGGCACCCAATGACGGCGTAATATCTGTGCCATCAGTTCCCCGGCAATCCCGCCGATAATCACACCCACCATAATAATCCAGCCGAAATCAAATAACACCGCCAGCAATCCTTCAGCACCTTTCTGGGTGGATATAATAAAATTAAACACCAAAACCGCCAATAAAGCACCCAGGGGATCAATGACAATGCCTTCCCAGCGCAACACATTGGCAATGCGTTTATCGAGGTTTAAAATCC
>CAZWVE010000379.1:0-1789 GCA_964636925.1 uncultured Marinicella sp. | reverse complement strand
ATTAGATTTAATTAGTACTGCGTCCTTACAGTGCGTTCCTCCCGCAAATTACTATCTCGGGGTTGGGGGGAACGCACTTTTTTATGTATAGTCTCTTAAAATTAATTTTCTCACGATGTAATTTGTTTTTAGGTTATTCTATGGTTTTGTCACAGAGGATTAACCATGAAAAACTGTCTTTTTGTATGTTGCCTATTTTTCGCGCTGTCCGTCTCAGGCGCTGAAAACTCCCGTCTGATTAAAGCCAAAGCCTATTTAGATGTCCGCAGTGGCGAACTCATATCACCGGCGAAACTGTTGATTGAAGATAACGTGATTAAGGCCATTAATCCAAAGTCGATTCCCGATAAAACCACTACGATTAATCTTGAAGACAAAATTCTGTTACCCGGTTTAATGGATATGCACACCCACTTAGATCTGGATTACGTCGGTAATTTCGATGCCATTATTACTCAGGAACCCGCTACTAAAGGCGCGTTACGCGGTGCCAAGAATGCCGAACTCACCTTAATGGCGGGTTTTACCACGGTCAGAAACGTCGGCGCTTTACATGTCACCGATGAACTGATTGGTGCTTCACTGGCACAAGCCGTTGACGCCGGCTGGATTAAAGGCCCGTGCATTATCCCTGCCGGACATATGATCACCATACTCGGTGGTCATGGCGACGTTACCCAGGGTTTAGTTCCCTCTTTATTGGAACCGGACTATAAAATGGGTGTGGTCAGCGGTGCCGATGAAGCCTTAAAAGCCGTGCGTTATCAAATCAAGCAAGGCGCCAAAGTTATTAAAATGCACGCCACCTCAGGTGTGCTGTCCTTAGAAGACACGGTCGGTGCACAACAACTCAGCAACGAAGAAATGAAAGTCATTGTTGAAGAAGCCGGTCGACATGGCTACAAAGTGGCGGCCCATGCCCACGGTACCGAAGGTATTATTAACGCCATTAAAGCCGGTGCCGCATCCATAGAACACGGTTCCATGGTTGATAAGGAAGCCATTAAACTGATGAAAGAAAAGGGTGTTTATTTAGTGCCGACCTCCGGGCTGGTTGATTTTGTGTTTAAAGATGTGGATAAAATGCCACCCATCACCCGCAAAAAAGCCGAAGAAACCCTGCCACTGGCTCAGGAAAACCTCCAAAAAGCCATTAAAGCCGGGGTTAAAATCGCCCTCGGTACCGATTCGCCCTTAATACCGCACGGCCTCAACGCCAAAGAACTGTCCGCCATGATAAAACATGGTATGACTGCTCTGGAAGCGATTCAATCAGCCACCCTGAACAGCGCAGATTTGCTCGGAATGAAAGACATCGGCGAAATCAAAACCGGATTCAAAGCCGATATCATTGCCGTTGATAGCAACCCTTTAGAGGATATTAAAGCCCTGGAAAACGTGCAGTTTGTTATGAAAGGCGGTGTGGTTTATAAAAACAATAATTAAGATGAGCCACTAAGAAATGGTTTATCACTTTGCCAATTGGAAAGCTCGCAGTCGCACCCTTTACGGTCAGGTTTCATCCAGATTCGCCGACTAATCTATATATAAAATCATAACTCGTTATGATTTCACCCTTCGGGCTGCCTTCGGCATTCAAATCGGCTGTCCTGCCGATTTAGTATAGTATTACAACCCTGTAATTTTCCGCTACGCGTCGAACCCCTGTGGTCGGGTTCGATCCAAATCCGCCGCCACCACCAATAAAAAAGCCAACCGGTTTTCAGAGAATAAAACAAAATTTAATATTATCGGCGGGCTTATGAATTTCCATCCATGTAAGTTCACC
>CAZWVE010000378.1:0-1801 GCA_964636925.1 uncultured Marinicella sp. | reverse complement strand
CTGCAACGCGAAGATTATCCCTAAAGACACTGGTTACTAGCCTAAGTCGGTATTGCGATGCTTCGCATTTACACTTTTTGTTCTTAGTCGTAACTATAACCAAATTCCTTAACGAACATCTCGTGAAAATCTTCCTTCGAAACAAAGTGATTCTGAGTACCGGCGGTGGCGATTTTTATGCTGCCCAGGAGCGAGGCGATGCGGCCGATGGTTTGATAGTCTAAATTGTTCATAAGACCGTACAACAAACCGGCGCGGTAGGCATCGCCGCAACCGGTGGGGTCCACGACTTTTTCTGCCTGGACCACGGGAATATGGTAGCTGGTGTTATCGGTGTACACTTCAGAACCGTTTTCACCGCGGGTGACAAACAAGGCATCCAGGTGACTGGCAATTTCTTTGGCGTCCATGCCGGTGCGGTTATGCACCATTTCATATTCATAATCATTGGTGGCCATCCAGGTGGCTTGCTCAATAAACTGGCGCAAATCATCACCATCAAACAGGGGCATCGCCTGACCCGGGTCAAATATAAACGGAATACCGGCATCGTAAAATTCTTGTGCGTGCTGAATCATGCCGTCACGACCGTCGGGACCGACCAAACCGATACAAATATCCTGATATTCGCTGACATTGTTTTCATGGGAGAAATTCATGGCGCCGGGATGAAAAGCGGTGATTTGGTTGTTTTTTAAATCGGTGGTGATATACGCCTGCGGGGTGAACTGATCGTCTTTGACTTTAATGGCCTCCAAAGTGATACCCAGGTCTTTTAAGCGTTGCTCATAGGGTGCAAAGTCGCGTCCCACCGTGCCCATCGGCACCGGCTCGCCGCCAATCATTTTCAGGTTGTAGGCAATATTGCCGGCAACGCCGCCAAATACCCGGCTTAAGGTCGGCACCATAAAGGATATATTCAATTTATGAATTTGATCGGGCAAAATATGGTTGGCAAATTCGTCTTCAAAAACCATGATGTTGTCAAAGGCCATGGAGCCACAGATTAACGCTCTAGTCATTATTTAAAAGTTCCTCTAAAATTTGTTTGGTTTGCACCGGATTGGCTTGTCCTTTGGTCTGCTTCATCACCTGGCCGATAAAAAAATTAAACATTTTGTCGTTACCATCTTTAAATTGCTGCACTTGATTGGGATTGTCGGCGATGATTTGGGTGACAATTTGGCGCAACGCACCGCTGTCGGAAATTTGGGCCAGACCTTGCTGCTCGATAATGGTTTCGGCCGCTTCTCCTGAAGTCCACATCTCATTCAGTACTTGTTTGGCGATTTTGCGCGAAACCTGACCTGATGCCATGGCATCCAGTAAACCGGCATAATGACCGGCTGATATTTTCGTGTCTTGCAAATCGCTGCCGTGCTCATTTAACAGGGCATTAAAATCCGTGATTAAAAATTTGGCATTTTCAGCGGCTTTGGCCCGGGTTATTGCCTGACTTTTCTCAAAAAATGACGCCATGGCCACATCATAGGCTATCTGACGGGCGTCGTCTTCGGCCAACTGCCATTGTTCGCAGTAACGCGCGAACTTCGCTTCGGGTAATTCCGGCATGGCTTGACGCTGTTTGGCCAGGCGCTCTGCGGTGATATTAAGTGCCGGCAAATCCGGATCCGGAAAATAACGGTAATCGTTGGCATCTTCTTTACCGCGCATGGATCGGGTCTGGTCCTTATCGGCATCATAGAGACGGGTTTCCTGAACCACCGTCCGGCCGCTTTCTAATAACTGCTTTTGGCGTTTAATTTCATAGTTAATGGCTTTTTCAATAAAACGAAAGGAA
>CAZWVE010000377.1:0-1804 GCA_964636925.1 uncultured Marinicella sp. | reverse complement strand
ATCGATGCCATTCCCGATCAGGGCAAACGTATTAAATTAGGCGATGCGGAGTTGATTATTTTGCCCGCCCATTTTCTGCACTCGGTGGGTAATTTTCAGGTCTTTGACGTCACCAGCGGTATTTTGTTCTCAGGCGATATGGGCGCGTCAATGGACGAAGTCACCGACAGCCCTTTTGTGGATGATTTTGAGGCACATATACCTAAAATGGCAGGTTTTCATGCGCGTTATATGTGTGCCAATAAAGTTACGCGTTTATGGGCACGAATGGTTCGCGAATTGGATATTCGTATGATTGTCCCGCAACATGGACGCGCTTTTCAGGGTGAACAGATTAATCAATTTTTAGATTGGGTCAGTGATTTAGAATGTGGTATTGATTTAATGGGTCGCGGTCAATTCACAGTACCTGATTAATCAGTCACATGTATTAAAAAAGCCGGCATAATGCCGGCTTTTTTAGGGCACAAAGATAAGGCTTTAGAAAGTTTTACCAAAGCCGATACCGATGACGGTGGGGTTAATATCCACATCGACTGAAGCCTGACCCAGCGCTGTGGTAAAGGTCGCTTCGGTATTGATATCAATGTATTTCACATCGACATTAAAAGACCAGTTGTTGCTCAGTTCCCAGTCGATTCCAAACTGTGCGGCCCAGCCAAATGAACTGTCTAAATCTAAATTATCAGCACCCAAAACGTCTTGCGCAGCACCGCTGAGTTCTTCATTAAAGAAGTGGGTGTAATTCGCACCCACACCGAAATAAGGTCGGACAGTGGCAGTGGGACGGAATTGGTATTGTAAAAATACGGTGGGCGGTAACACATTGGTGTCCACCACATCAGTACCATCAGGTACCCCCAGGGCGCTTAAACCGTGGGCAGATACAGTGTGTTTTGAACTTAGGTCTGCCAATAACTCGATGGCCCAGTTATCGCTGAGCATGTAGCCGATGGAAATATCCAAAGAATAATTATCATCGACAGACACCGAGGTGCCCGGAACTGCCGCACCTTCGACACGCAGCGCGCTACTGTCATCATTGGGGTTAATATTGATGGCACGCAAATGCAACAGCCAATCACCTTTTTCCACAGCCAGGGCCTGGGCACCTGCCAGTACTAAAACAATCGTCAACAATTTTTTCATTTCATTTCTCATGGTTAAAAGCGTATTTTAGAAACAATCAAAAGTCGTGATTTTGACAATTGTCAAACTTGCTGAACACATTCATTAGAAACCATAGAAAGGGATTTTTATGGTATAAAAAAACCCCGGAATAACCGGGGTTTTTTAGTCAAATGCTTTAAATCAAGCGGCTTTTTTATCTTCTTTTTCAGACTTTTCTTCACTGTCTTTCGGCTCGGCAAAACCACGATCACGCATTAAGGCATCAATCTTAGCGTCACGGCCGCGGAATTTACGGTAGGCTTCAGCAGGATCCATGGCATTGCGTGGTGCAAACAGGTATTTCACCAATTTTGCGGCCATGGCTTTGTCATAAAATCCACCGGGCGATTCTTCAAAAGCCTCAGCGGCATCAGAGGTGAGTACGTCGGCCCACATATAACCATAATAAGCCGTGGCATAGCCTTCACCGGAAAAGACGTGACCAAAATGGGGCGTGCGATGACGCATCACCAACTCATCGGGCATGCCTAACGCGGCCAGGGTTTCTTTTTCAAATTTATCCACGTCAATCTTTTCAGGATCAGCCAGATGCAGTTTCATGTCCATCAGTGCCGATGCCAAATATTCAGTGGTGGCAAAGCCTTGATTAAAGGTGCTGGCTTTTTCGATTTTA
>CAZWVE010000376.1:0-1810 GCA_964636925.1 uncultured Marinicella sp. | reverse complement strand
TATTTCAAACCAGGATGTTCGGAAAGTTTATTTGGGTCAGGACTTTTCAATGTGATGTTGAGACATTAACCTCTACTTTCTAAAAGCCGTGAATGCGATTGAAATTCTGCCGTATTTTAGGTATATTGAAAGCAGTGTAGTTTTTAATGCTACATTCAGGAGGTTACGATAATTAAAACCAATTTTGCGTTGATAATACAACAACTAACACAGTTACAGATTGTTTTTGCCTGTGTAAAAAAACCTCCCGCATTTCACGATTTTCCTTTTAAAAACTTTCCTTTTTGTATAGATATGCCGTATTTTGGCGCGTATTTATCATGGTTAGTCGTGTTCTATCAAAACCCAAAACATAATGAGGTATAAGATATGCAATTAGACATAACGGGTCACCAACTCGAAGTGACCGAGCCCATCAAAGACTACATTGACACTAAGTTTGAACGCATTAAAAGACATTTCGACCAGGTATTGAGCGTTCATGTTATTTTAAGTGTCGAAAAAATCAGACATAAATCGGAAGCCACCATGCACATTGGCGGCAAAGACTTTTTTGCTGAATCGACTGAAGACCATATTTATAAATCCATTGATGCCATGATCGACAAGCTGGATAAACAAATCAGGCGTCATAAAAGCAAATTGAAGAATCACAACAACAAAGAAGCTCTGGCCATTAATCTAACACAGTATTAAGGCGTTGTTTACAAAGAGACTTTTGTGTGAATCTTTTAAATTAAAATGTGCCAATCAACGCAGTAAACGTAGTTAATCAACCCGATTTGTTTCGCAGGCGGTTTTCCTGAGACAAGAAGCCTGTGAATATAAAGAGAATAAGTGGTGGTACTATTGATAAGCTGAGTAACGTCAAATAACGCATTCTAAAGCATTTTAATATGCTATAAGATTTATGCATAGGTCGCAATATATGAGAAAATGGTCTAACATTCCGTTGGACCATTTTTTATTGACCGTATGAAATTTATTGATTTACTGGAAGAAGAAAACATTTTGCTGAATTACCACTTTATCAGCAAAAAAAGACTGTTTGAACAGGTGGGACAAATGTTAGGTCATTCGCGGTCACAGGGTTTATACATCTATCACAGTTTATTGGATCGCGAAAAATTAGGCAACACCTCTTTGGGCACCGGTGTCGCTTTGCCCCACGGTCGTTGTTTAGAAAGCGATGAAATTCGTGCCTGTTTGATTAAATTATCCCATGCGGCTGACTATGAGGCAGTGGATAATCAGCCGGTACAAATTGTGGTAGGCCTGGTCTTTCCTTTACAGGTTAAACCCGAGCATCGACGTTTTTTAAAAGAAACGGCACAGTTATTTAGACAGCATGTGTTGTATGAGAAACTTATTCAAATTGATGACAAACATGCCATGTATGAGACCATTTTGGAGGCCTTTGAACAATGCAACAGTTAGTCATTATTACCGGTTTATCCGGTTCCGGTAAAACCATTGTTTTGCGATCATTGGAAGACATGGAATATTATTGTGTTGATAATTTACCGGTGAATATGTTGTCCGATTTTGCAGATCACATCAATGAAGATGTGGTATTTTACCCTAAGGTTGGCGTTGGTATTGATATACGCAGTCAGCATCAGGAACTGGTGAACTTTCCGGATACTGTTAAAGCACTCAGAAAGCAATTGCATATTCGGGTGGTGTTCTTATCAGCCACTGAAAAAACTTTATTAAGCCGATATAGCGAAACCCGAAGACGTCATCCGTTATCAACCGCACAACAAAAACATTCTTTAACTGAAGCCATTCGTTTAGAAGCGCGGCTCAT
>CAZWVE010000375.1:0-1810 GCA_964636925.1 uncultured Marinicella sp. | reverse complement strand
CAGCTTTTTGTTCTTTGACGGCTGCAATTGTACGTGTCAGTTTTGCGTGTGGTTCTTGCAAAGTTCGTGCCAGTTTCTCGATTGGCGCTTTCATAACCGCCATCAACATCGAAATAGCCTGATCTTTGGTTGGTAACGAAGCCAACCGTTGTAGTTCGCTGGCAGGCAACATCTGACCACCAACGGCCAGAAACTTAACTTCGAGCTTGTCATTTTCTTTGGCGTGATCTTTCACTAAACGCGCAGCACAACCAGGATCTTCCTGACTGAAGGCGAATAATAAAGGTCCCACCAATGCATCAGAAATACACTCATATTCGGTATTTTTGATGGCTCGACGAACCAGCGTATTTTTAACGACTTTTAAATAAACACCCGTCTTTCTGGCATCGGCACGCATCGCTGTCATCGCATCGACCGATGAACCGCGATACTCCGCAGCCACTAAAGAATGGGCAATTTCAGCCACTTTAGCAATTTCACTGACTACAGCTTTTTTCTGCTCTAATGTGAGCGCCATGATAACCTCCAAAGGCTCATGCAGCTGATGCTGCAGTACATAAATTCACCCCATTAAAGGGTGAAACCATTTTGGTGACTCACATAATTCTGTGCGAGGACACCATCTGCGTAGGACATTAAGATTAATAAATCAATCACCTACGGTCTTTGATGGCTGATGAAGCAAACCTGCCTCATCAACCCTCAAATTCATTATAAACCCAAGGAATTTGGATCAATTTGCAAACCGGCGCCCATGGTTGATGAGACACTGATTTTACGGATAAAACGACCTTTTGACTGGGGTGGTTTTTTCTTCGACAAATCACCCAACAAGGCTTTCATGTTCTCTATCAGGGCATCCGCACTAAAAGAGGCTTTACCCACGACTGTGTGGATAATACCGGCTTTTTCGATACGGTACATGGCCTGACCGGACTTGTTGTTTCTAACGGCGGTTGCCACATCCGGTGTCACTGTGCCTACTTTCGGATTAGGCATTAAACCTTTGGGCCCTAAAATGGTACCCAATTGGCCAACAATACGCATGGCATCCGGCGACGCAATGACGACATCAAAATCGTAATTACCTTTTTTAACCTCTTCCGCCAAATCTTCAAAACCAACCACATCAGCACCGGCTTCTTTGGCTTCATCGGCTTTTTCGCCTTGCGCAAAGACCGCTACTTTTACGCTTTTACCGGTACCATTAGGCAGAACGGTGGCGCCACGTACGGCTTGGTCTGATTTTTTCGGATCGACACCCAATTGAATGGCAATATCGATGGACTCATCAAAATTCTTTGACGCATGTTCTTGAATAAACGCCAGAGCTTCTTTAATGTCATATTTTTTTGTCGGATCAATTTGTTCTTTGATCGCGCGAATTCGTTTACCTGCTTGTGCCATTATTTCACTCCTTCCGTCTCAATACCCATACTACGTGCGGTACCGGCGATGGTACGCACCGCAGCATCCATGTTAGCGGCTGTTAAATCCGGCTCTTTCATCTTGGCAATTTCTTCCAATTGAGCACGTGTCACTTTAGCCACTTTGTCCTTATTAGGCTCACCGCTGCCTTTTGGCACACCGGCAGACTTCAGTAATAATACAGCCGCCGGCGGGGTTTTAGTAACAAATGTGAAACTACGATCATTGTAAACTGTAATAACCACAGGCACCGGCAAACCTTGCTCGATATCACCGGTACTGGCGTTAAAAGCCTTACAGAATTCCATGATGTTAACGCCATGCTGACCCAAAGCAGGACCCACGGGCGGACTCGGATTGGCCTGACCGGCAGGCACTT
>CAZWVE010000374.1:0-1820 GCA_964636925.1 uncultured Marinicella sp. | reverse complement strand
TGCGCTTTTAAACCATCTTCAAAACCTTCGGCCAATTTTTCAATGGCATGTGGCTGATCACCGGCCGGCTCAAAAGGACTGTTTATTCGAAAAGGTCTGGACGATTTTTTGATTTGTAAATTAACAATATCCATAGGTTGATTATAACAAGTTATGGTGTTGATTAAGGTGCGTTTCTATCACCGCAATGGATGCTGAACTGGATAGCATGTATCGGTCAGTCAGCGGTTGTCGACGATAAGCTCTGACATTGACTGATAGTGCTTAAATAATTGTTTCACATTCATGGGCTGATCTGGAATATCGTTTTGCGCTAAGAATTCGGGATTGTATAACTTGGAAAAGGAGCGCTCACCCAAATCACAGGCAAAGGTCACAATGTGTTGGTTTGTGGGACCTTGCGCTGCTGCAAATAATGCGCCGGCCACATTTAAGGCGCCACTGCTGCCAAGTAAGATGCCGTCATGAGCAATCAGATGACGGGCAATGGTGACTAAATCCGCATCCGGTAAGTTAATGGCGAAATCAATATTGGCCTGTTTAAAGTTAGCCACGGCACGCATAATCCCGATGCCTTCTGTAAAAGAATTGCCGTGGGATTTAAATTCACCGGTCTTTAAATAATGATAAAGACCTGAGCCATTGGGATCCACCAGCCAGGTTCTGATGTCAGGATTCTGCTCTTTTAAATAGCGCGTGACACCGCCAATGGTACCACCGGTACCACTGACCGAAACCACAGTGGTAACATGGCCATCTGTTTGTTGCCAGATTTCAGGACCGGTACCTGTAAAGTGTGCTTTGGCATTGGACGTGTTTTCGAATTGGTCAGCCCACCAATAATCGCGGTGTTGCTTCGCCAACCGTTTCGCGGTGTGATAAAAATGATTGGGGTCGGCAAACGGGCAGGGATCCACCAGCTTTAATTGTGCGCCATAAAGTTCAATCATACGCTGTTTTTCAAGGGCTTGTCCTTTTGGCATAACCACCAACATATTAAAACCGAGGGCTCTGGCCACCAGAGCCAGACCAATACCGGTATTGCCTGCAGTGCCTTCGACGATCGTCATTCCCGGTTTTAATTCACCCCGGGCCACGGCATCGCAAACCATCTGTAACGCCGCCCGGTCTTTGATAGAGCCACCGGGATTTTGGAATTCGCATTTTAGATATATATGAGAACCGCTGAGCTTTGACAGAGAGGGGATTTTAACTAAATCGGTATTGCCGATGGCTTCAGTGATATTATTTGCCGTGTGCATGACGATATGACCTGTCCGAATCAATTGAAAAGTAAATCATAACATTGATGGCGTTAGTGACCTATGTTCCTATGCCGTCAAATATAAAATGCCCGAAAATTCATGGATAGTATGGCTGCAAAGTATCTGCAGCAAAATCCTGATTATCTGTATAAAATTTCTTATAATGGTGGCTGTTCCTGATTTTATCACCACTTCATATGAAAAAAATAACACAGACACTTTTGTTCGTTATTGGCTTCGCTGCCTTTTCTCCAATCAGTGTTGTCGCAAAAGAGCAAGCGGCAGCTCAAAAAGAACCCGCTAATGCCTTTAACAGAGGCATTGAGATCGACGCGAACGTGATTACCAAAAACAAGGTGACCGTGCAAGGTCAGGTGATTCCCTATACGGCCACCACCGGTACACAACCGGTTTGGGATGAGGACGGAGCGGTGATTGCGAGCTTGTTTTATACCTACTATCAACGTAATGATGTCAAAGATTCTGCAGGTCGTCCCATTATTGTTTCATTCAACGGCGGGCCCGGATCGGCTTCGGTTTGGATGCACATTGCCT
>CAZWVE010000373.1:0-1841 GCA_964636925.1 uncultured Marinicella sp. | reverse complement strand
GCAATCGCTGCAATAAATCATTCAAAGTTTCGGCAATGGTATTAACCTCAGCGGGGAAATTATGGTTTTGTATCGGCGATAGGTCGCCACCATCACGTGATTTAATGGCTTCGCTAAAAGCCAGCACATGGCGCAAACTGTAACGCACAAAAACCCAGGTGCCGAAAAAGCACAGTGGAATAAGTATCGCCAGCGGCCACACCAGGGTGAAAACCATTTCCCGGAGCGCTTCTTGTCTTTGTGATAAGGGTTCTGCCACCTGTATATGCAGTGTATCCTGAACTGCTGAGGCACCATAAAACCGGTGACTTGCCGATGAACTAAAACCAGTCTGAAAATCTGGCTTAAATACCGCCGGATCCGCGTTGTGCGATTTTAGCAAAACCGCACCGCTGTTATCGCGCACCAGATAGATAAAATATTCGTCATGAGCGGCGAATGGCATAATATTTTGTAATTGCCCGGGGGTTTCACTGTTGATAATTTCAACCACCGCCAACGGCATTATCCGCTGCGCCGTTTCCGCTAAAGCACTATCAAACATTTCATTCATTCTGTCACGCAACACAGTCACCGCCACCACCAGCGCCAAAACCCATAAAAGAGCAACACCCAGGGTTAAGCCGACGCCCAGGGTTTTTTGCAAACTTTTTGCCCGCTTCATGAAGTTTTCATCCGATAACCCAAACCACGCACCGTTTCAATCAGTTCCTTGCCCAGCTTCTTGCGTAAACGACTGACGTAAACTTCAATGGTATTACTTTCAATTTCGGCACCAAAAGCATAGAGATGATCTTCTAATTGCGCTTTTGACAATAACATACCGGGTCTTTGTAAAAATGCTTCCAGTAAAGCCCACTCACGGGCGGACAAATGAATCGTCGCATCACCACGTAATACCAAATGCTTATTCATATCAATATCTAAATCCGCCAGCTTAATTAATGGATTGGGATTACCCGCATATCGTCGGGCTACCGCGCCAACCCGGGCACTCAGCTCAGATAAATCAAAGGGTTTGACCAGATAATCATCGGCACCCGCATTTAAACCTTTGATCCGATCAGAAATCTGATCTTTAGCGGTTAAAATAATCACCGCTGTGCTGTCGCCTGAATGTCTTAATGCCTTCAACAAATCAATGCCATGGCCATCAGGCAGCATCAAATCAAGTAAAATTAAATCGTATTTGGTACTGGCCAGTGCGGCTTTGGCCTGACCAATGGTTTGCACCCAGTCCACCGCATGGCCTTCATCAGTCATCTGATTGTCTATCACCTCACCTAACTCGATGGTATCTTCAAGCAATAATAGCCGCATCTCATAACCTACATCTGCACTAAAAAATAATCATAACCTGAGTAAGTACCATAAAGTAAGTCTAAAAGACAATTTTAAGGTTGCTGTCAGGATAGCCATATAAAGTGAACAACAATTAGTCATCGGATGTAAACAATGAATAATAAAAAACTCACTGTTATGCTGGCACTCATCAGCACTGTAATTGTTGCTATCTGGGCCTGGAGTTATGCCATGAACGCAACTGCAAGCACTCATTTGCCCTGGATAACATACGACAATATCCTGTATGTTACAGGACTATTGGCGATGGCCTTGCTGTCGATAACCATGATACTGGCGACCAGACCGGCGATATTAGAACCTGTGTTTAATGGCCTTGATAAGATCTACCGACTGCATAAATGGACGGCGATATTAGCGGTTATTTTTGCGGTTCTACATTGGTTAACTGAAATGAATGATGACTTGTTAGAATCGCTCTTGTTGGTCTCCGGACAACCCACTGAGGCTTCGGTTTCAGGCTTTGTTGATAATATGCA
>CAZWVE010000372.1:0-1844 GCA_964636925.1 uncultured Marinicella sp. | reverse complement strand
TAAGACCTTCTAAATTCATAATCTCTCCAAGCTCATTAGCAACATTTTTTACATTTTAGCATCTTACATTTATTATTAACTAAATCGTCTAAGTACGTCATTCTCAAGAAAATAACCGATTTTTTTGACGATTACAAAACAATTTTCTCAAAATACCCTTTTTATCTGTTATTTTTACTTAAGCGGTCATCAATTTATGATAAAACCGGCGACAGTGACAATAATTATTCATGGCGCAAATCATTGACAACGAATTTTTCACCGTTGATTTTATATTATTCCTGATAAGATTCTATCGGGTACGGTAAAATCTCATCGTAAGCTTATTATAATTTGCAACAATTAACAATTTATTAACCCGATAAAAAATGAAATTAGCCATTGTTATGGATCCCATTGAATCCATTAATCCCAAAAAAGATTCGACTTTTGCCATGATGTTGGCTGCCCAAAAACGTGGCCATCAGGTGAGCTACATCCGGCCCGATGGCTTGTTCACTTCCGGCGGACAACCGGCGGCCTTAAGTCAGCGTATTCAGGTGATCGACCAAAGCCATGATTATTATTCTCTGCAGGCGATTGAAACCAACGCACTCAGTGACTATGATTGCATTGCTATGCGTAAGGACCCGCCCTTTGACATGGAATATATTATGGACACCTATATTCTGGAATTGGCAGAAAAACAAGGGGTACTGGTCTTTAATAAACCGCAGGCTTTACGGGATGCTAACGAGAAGTTTTTTACCGAGTTTTTTACCAAATTCACACCCGCCAATCGCATCAGCCGTAACCCGGAATTACTCCGTCAGGCGGTCCACGAATTGGACCAGGTCATCATCAAACCCATGGATGGCATGGGTGGTCAGTCTATTTTTAAAACCGCTAAAAATGACAAAAATTTAAACGTTATTTTAGAGACAGTGACAAAAAACGGCAGGCAAACCACCATTGTGCAAAAATTTATCCCCGAAATAAGTGCCGGTGATAAGCGTATTTTACTGATTAATGGCGAAGCCGTGCCCTATGCCCTGGCCCGCATTCCGTCAGACCAAGACTTTCGTGGCAACCTGGCCAAAGGTGGTACCGGTAAAGGTGTCGAACTCAGTCAACGCGACTGGGACATTTGCGAGGCGGTCGGGCCTGTGCTTAAATCCATGGGCATTGTGTTTGCCGGAATCGATGTCATTGGTGACTATTTAACCGAAATCAACGTCACCAGTCCCACGTGTATCCGGGAGCTGGATGCTTTGTATCAGTTGGATATTGCCGGTGATTTAATCGATTCCCTTGAAAACCTGATATGACCAACCGACGTATCACAGTCAAAGATAAAAATGTGCTGACCTTCACCCTGGCGGTATTGTTGTTGGCCATGATAATTCTCGGCGTGTCGTTTTCTTATCAGGACCGATCGCCGAAAATTATTCACAGTATGGACGTCATCTTAACCCAGAAAGCACACACGGAAAAACCCGAAGACACCGATTATTTATCCGCAAACAATCAATTAGGCGGCGGTCACCTGGATAAAAAAACACGCCCCACCGACATCGCCAGTGGACCGGCCGTGACCCCCGACGGACTGTCTAAACAGCAAACCAAACGACAACAAACAAGTCGCCCATCACAAGACACCGCGGTCATAAGCACGCGTAATACGGCACACAAGCTGACCTCGGACAAACAACAAAAAGACCGTCAATTAACGCAACAGGAACAACGGCACAATACCCGTCAACAAAAATTGGCACAAATGAAAGAAGAGATTGCCAGGAAAATTGAACGTTATGCCAAAAAGCCGCGAACCAAATATGTGTCCAGCAGTACCAAGGCCTACGAAT
>CAZWVE010000371.1:0-1850 GCA_964636925.1 uncultured Marinicella sp. | reverse complement strand
AGATGGGGAAGCCTTTTGAACAGCGTCTGCTTTCATCGACATCGCATCCATTGATTTTGCCCCCTTGTCTGTTTGCAGGGGAGCGGCCCCGATGCCATCCACAAAGAGCCATTCTCCGCTGACTGGGTGGACATAATGCACCCGCACGGTGACTTCCACAGAATTGAAGACTACTTGAGATTTCAGGATCTCAATCTTTGACTGCGGGTAGATCGATCGGAGAAGATTTCGCGCTACCCTGACCGGTAAATAATCTATGGGCTGACCTTTCTTCTTCACGAAGGGGTGTTTTTTAATCCACTCCGCTTTGGGGGCGGTATTCATCAACTGATTAAATGTTTCGATTTTCTGACCCAGGTCAAGATCTTTTGCGACCTGGGAGATGTTGATTAACTCTTTACTCATTTTGATTTATTTTTCAGGTTATGAAATTCCTTTGCAGTATCGGAAATGGCCCATGCCAGGATTCCTATGATCATCACTTTGATGATCGCATCGTACACTATCTCCATCACGCAATATTTATGGATGTACCCTTTGCCAGGCTGACGTGATGCCCGGCAATGACTCCCTGTGATTCAATTTCGATGATCTCGATTTTTCGCTCACTCACGCGCGTCGCTTGCGCGTAGAGTTCCAGGAAATATTCCTCTGCCTCATCCGGTGAATTAGCGTTCACCGTCGCTTCGATTGTGCGGCCGCCAATGGCGCCGCGGATTTTGAATTGTTCCATTTTTTTTATGTTTGATGTGAAAATTTGCTTTTGAAAGGATTCTGCCGCCCCCACTTTTGAGGGCGGCTGATCCTCGTGATCAACCCCTCTCCGGGTTAATAATATCTTTGCGGGTGGACGGTCATCACCTTCTTTTCGGTGTATGAATTGCGGTACTCGTACTCGATGTAGTCCTGCACCGACAGGAACATTGAATGGTACTCCTGAGGGGTTATCTCCCTGCTGACTTCCAATGGCCAGTCCACGCCGTTTATCTCGGCGTACACAGTGCAGACCTCCAGCGCGTTAAAGCTGATGTACATGGTCTCGTTTAAGGAATTGTTCGGAGCGATATAATACTCCGTCCCTGACCCGATTGGGCAGCAATGGGTGTTATTAATATCCTGAAGGGCTGTGAAGCCTTTTAAGACTTCTTCAGGAGCAAGCGTCCAATCTGTTCGTTTTTCGGTTTTTTGTGCTATATTTGACATGATTTAAAGGTTTAAGCCCCCTTTCGGGGGAGGTTTAAGAATTGGCCCCGGTTACCGCCGGGGTTTTTTTATTTTGTGTGTTCCGCTAAAATTATCAGCGCCTCGGCCCGCTCCTTCACAACGATCAGCATGGCATCGTATATCCTGGCCAATACGCCAGAATTCGAGATCTGTCCAGATAAGGCATTTCTGTAAGTGTAATAAGGCACGTCCGCCAGCTCCGCAACGGTCCGGCCATGTCCCACCAGAAATGGCTTTAATTCAATATAATTCTTGCTAAATTCTTCTTGTGTCATCATGTGTGTATTGGTATCAATAATCATTGTTGTTGCATCAAATATATAATATATTCGTGTAATGCACAAATATTTTAGGAAAATAATTTTGAATTATTTTTGTGGTACCTGCGTGCAGTTACTTAACTGATTGATTATCAGTCATCTGAATAACATAAAATATTTTGAATTTTTTTTTGGAACTAATCACTTACGATAATCCCACCGTGCTTTTTTGCCTCGGATGTCGTAATGTACGAAATTATTATACAACCCCAGCCCCCCTTGCGTCATGACTCCCGCTGAGATGAATTGCTCGATCAGGTCGTAAATCTCCTTTGGGCTGAACACTTTTGACCAAATATCTGCGGC
>CAZWVE010000370.1:0-1861 GCA_964636925.1 uncultured Marinicella sp. | reverse complement strand
GACACGGGCCGCTCGGTTACCATTCCAGCGACGAATGCTCTGGATGCCCGGGGCAAATTCCAGATCGGCCACTGCCAGTAAAGGCACGGTGTGACCGGCCGGGGTACGGACGTGGAAGTTATTTAAACTTTCAATCGAGTATCGGTCGGCTTTTGGATAGCGCACTTTAACCCGAACATCCTGGCCGTTACGCGGTAATCGTTGAACTTCTTCTCCGAAATAAGCCTGACGAACCTGTCGATTAACATCGGCTAAAGTCAGCCCCAGTTTTTTCGCACCGGGTTTTAAGGTCAGGCGAATTTCTTCGGTGGCGCCATCCAAATTATTGCGCACATCATAGAGGGTTTCATAGGTGCGTAATTGGTTTTCCAAATCAGCGGTGGCGGCCCTTAAGGTACTCAGGTCGGGGTGTCGAACGGAAACCTCAAACCCGGGATCATTGTCACCGTTGGTGTACTCGACCGATACCTCTTTGGCATCGGGAATATCTCCCATGAGTTCGCGCAATCTGATAGAGGCGTCTTTGGCGCTCATATCGCGCACTTCAGGCGGTGCCAATTTAACAATGGCCAGGACGCTATCGCGACGTGAGCGGGTGTACCAGTTTTCAATTAATTCGCCTTCACCTTCGGTGCGTTCATTAACCTCATCCACCAGTTGTTGTTCGGCATTTTGTAATTGCGCCAGGATTTCCAGGGCACGACTGTAGGGCGCACCTTCAGGCAAGACCACATTGACAATAATTTCATCCGATTCAATCTCAGGCATAAAACCTTTTTTAACGATACCGGCACCAAACATGCCAAAACCAATGATGAGTAAGCCAATAAAAAAGCTGGCCGTTAAATAACGATGCGTTAAGGACCAGCCAATCATTTTCCGGTAACGCGTATCGGCAAAATTGATAATGCCATGGGCAATTTTCTTTTGTAGCAGGCCAAAGCGATTATGTACCACACGCGGTTTCATTTTCGATAAATGTGACGGTAAAATTAATAAGGATTCAATCAAAGAAAAAGTTAAAGCCAATATCACTACCCAGGTAATATGGCGGGTAAATTCACTGGTAGAGCCGCTTAAAAACAGCCAGGGCAGAAAAGCCATGATGGTTGTGGCGACGCCGAAAATGACCGGTTTGGCCACCATTTGAGTGCCGGCAATGGCTGATTTAACGCCACCACCCAGTTCCATGGATTTGCTGTGAATGCCTTCACCGACAACGATGGCATCATCCACCACAATACCGAGCACCAGTAAGAAAGCAAAGGTGGACAGCATGTTTAATGAAACGCCAACGGTGGGTAAAAACACAAAAGCACCGGCATAAGCAGTGGCAATCCCGACAGCCACCCAAAAGGCAACTTTGGGGCGTAATGTCATCATCAAAACAAACAATACCAATATCAAGCCAATTAAAGCGGATGATGTGATGGTGCTCATGCGACTGTTAAAGTCTTCTGCCTGATCAGTCCAGAGGGTGAGTGTGGCTTCTTCCGGTAAGGTTTGTTGGCGTTTGGCAATCCATTCATTGACCGCCTTGGATGCGGTCACGATGTCCATAATTTCCGTGGTCATGACCTGAATGAGTACTGCCGGTTCACCATTTAACGTCGCCAGTATGGGTTCATCCACAAACCCGTCAATTACCGTGGCCACATCGCCCACCCTCACCAGTCCGCCGCTGGCGTCTTCGCGAATCACAATATCTTCAAACTCAGACTGGCTGTCGGCCTGATTCCGGACTTTCAGTTGGTAGCTGCCGGTTTGGGTACGCACGGTTCCGGCTGAGCGGTTCATAGAGGCGTTGCGGATGGCATTGGCGACTTCAGAAAAAGTCAGGTCATAGCGTTTTAAGGCGGTT
>CAZWVE010000369.1:0-1869 GCA_964636925.1 uncultured Marinicella sp. | reverse complement strand
AGTTTTTTGCCGGTTTTATTTAAACCGACCCATTCAAAAGTTTGCAATTCGTCTAACTTTTTTACTTTTGCCATGTTTCTAATCCACTGTAACTCGATTGGCTTCGACCAAATCGGTGATGCCGTTTTTCACTTTCACTAAGGCTGATTTTCTTAAGTTTGCCACACCATCCTTGCCCGCTTGTTCAGCGATATCCATTGAATTACCACCCGCCAAAATAATTTTTTTAATATTTTCGGTCATGGGCATCACTTCATAGATACCCACCCGTCCTTTGTAACCCTCATTACATTTGGGGCAACCCACCGGATCAAATATTTGAGCATCTTTTAAATCATCCTCAGTAAAACCGGCATCCAATAAGGTTTCATGGGGTAATTCAGTGGGTTTTTTACAGTTTTCACACAACCGTCTGGCCAGTCGCTGTGCAATGACGAGCGACACCGCCGAAACAATATTAAAGGGCGCCACACCCATATTTGCTAAACGTGCAATGGTATCCGGCGCGCTGTTGGTGTGTAAGGTCGATAATACCATATGACCGGTTTGGGCGGCTTTAATGGCAATTTCTGCGGTTTCTAAATCACGAATCTCACCAACCATAATAACATCCGGGTCTTGTCGTAAAAAAGACCGTAACGCGGCCGAAAAGGTCATACCCTTTTTGGCATTTTGTTGTACCTGGTTAATACCGTTAACCCGAATTTCAACCGGATCTTCCGCGGTCGAAATATTACGACCATCGGTATTTAATATATTTAAAGCGGTATATAGAGACACTGTTTTACCACTACCGGTCGGGCCCGTGACCAAAACCATGCCGTAGGGTTTAACAATGGCATCTAAAAATAATTTTTTCTGATGTTCTTCATATCCCAGTTTATCAATACCCATTTGTGCCGCTGAGGCATCCAATACACGCATCACCACTTTTTCACCGAACAAGGTGGGGCAGGTACTTAAACGAAAGTCAATGGATTTACCTTTGCCCAAGTTAAGCTTAACCCGACCATCTTGCGGCACTCGTTTTTCAGCGATGTCCAAATGAGCCAGCACTTTTAAGCGTGACGCCACCTGGTTTGAAATACTTTTGGGCGGTTTAATCATGGTGGTTAACATACCGTCAATACGGTAGCGTACCCGATAATTTTTTTCATAAGGCTCAAAATGGATATCCGATGCCCCACGTTTAATGGCATCTAAGAGCACTTTATTGATGAGTTTAACGGCGGGAGAATCCGACCGATCACTGGGCTCATCATTTGCTTCATCATCTTCAGGCCTTTCTTCGAACTCTAAATTATCCAAACCCTCCTCATCAAATTCATCCATCATGGATGAGGAATCTTTTAATAATTCGTCAATACTGGGTGCCAACAAGTCCTGGCGCACCAGGATTGGTTCAACTGTGAGGTTGGTGTGAAAGCGCACCTCGTCCTGGGCCCGAGAATTGGTGGGATCAGCCAAACCGATAAAAATCCGCTTGCCGCGCAAAAACAATGGAATAACCTGATGTTTCTCAATCAGGTTTTCAGAAATTATACCTTTGGGCGCATCCGAAAAATCAAATGTGGTGATGTCTAAATAAGGCACACCATATTCTTTTGAGGCTGCATCAGCCAAATCCTTCGCCTCAACCAACTGGTTATCAACCAAATAGGTAAACAACGGTATTTTTTTCTTTTTAGCCGCATCATTGGCTTCAACGGCTTCTTCCATGGTCATAATGTCGGCCTGGACTAAACGTCGCAAGGCACCACTGACCATTGATTTCGAAGTGGCAGTATTCATCTTTTCACGGACACAGTTTAAAGTTCATAGGCTTAATACTTTACCTGAAATTATCAATCAATGACAACTATTTAGCGC
>CAZWVE010000368.1:0-1886 GCA_964636925.1 uncultured Marinicella sp. | reverse complement strand
TCTGATCATGATTACCGCATTATTTCCAATGCTGCCACCCGTGATAATGATCTCAACTGGATTAATACGCACGCCGGGGAATTTGATGTCACTGTCCGTGAACAACCTGATTTAGGCATAATAGCCGTGCAAGGCCCGAACAGTGAATCGCTGCTCAATGGCCTGGTCAATACGAACTTAAGCGAGTTAAAAAAATTCCGAGCAGTTCAGTCGGGTGATTATTTCATCGGACGTACCGGCTATACCGGTGAAGACGGTTTTGAAATCGTGTTGCCGGCTGCTCAAGCACCTGACTTGTGGAATGAACTTCTGGATCTGGACATTACCCCCTGTGGCCTGGGTGCCCGTGATACCTTGCGTTTAGAAGCGGGTATGCATTTATATGGACAAGACATGGATGAAAACATTACACCCATCAATTGTGGTCTGGGCTGGTCAGTTCGTCAACAGGATTATGACTTTATTGGTGGCACAGTTATTTCCAAGCAGCGAGCACAAGGTGCGGCGCAAAAAATGGTTGGTCTGGTTTTAGAGGGACGGGGTATTTTACGCCATGGCCAAATCATTAGTGACGAACACGGCGACATTGGTGTGATTACCAGCGGTGGTTATTCACCAACCACCGAACATGCCATTGCTTTTGCCAGAATCCCAAAACAAAACCAGGATAAAAAACTGAATGTCAGCATTCGAAATAAGACATTATCTTGTCGAGTTGTTAAACTACCCTTTGTCAGAAACGGTCAATCATTAATAGAGGAATAAAATCATGAGTTATGTACCTGATAATTTACTTTATACAGCCAGTCACGAATGGTTGGAAAAAATTGAAGACGGTCGATACCGTGTCGGTATCACTGAATTTGCCCAGGATCAACTGGGTGATATTGTGTTTGTCGAATTGCCGGATTTGGATGAATCCTATGCCCAGGAAGATGAATGTGGCGTAGTAGAATCGGTTAAGACAGCGTCTGATTTGTTCGCCCCAATCGGTGGCACCATTGTCGAAGTTAATGACGCGCTAGAAGATAATCCGGAGCTGATAAATGATTCACCCTATGACGATGGTTGGATTTTTGTCATTGAACTGGATGATGAAAGCGAATTAGACAGTTTACTCAGTGCTGAAGATTATCGTACCAGTATTGAAGACGAAGAGTAAGTAAAGCCATGCCTTTTATACCGCACACAGAAGATGATATTAAAGCCATGCTGGACACCATTGGGGTGGCCAATATCGATGATTTATTTGATGAAATCCCAAAAGAGCTATGGTCATCCAAACTAGATCAATTAGACGATGGTTTGCCGGAAATGGCCGTCATTAAAAAAGTCTCCGCGTTAGCAAAAAAAGACGGTACCCCGGTTTGTTATGCCGGTGCAGGTGCTTATGAGCATCACATACCGGCCGCTGTTTGGCAGGTAGCGACCCGAGGTGAATTTTATACCGCTTATACACCTTATCAGGCTGAAGTGTCACAAGGTACGTTACAGGTTATTTACGAATACCAAAGCATGATTGCCCACATGACCGGCCTGGACGTCTCCAATGCCTCCATGTACGACGGCGCGTCCGCCTTGGCAGAAGCCATGATTATGGCCGTGCGTGCTAACCGGAAAAGTAAATCAAAACTGATTTTAGTCCCCAAAAACCTAAATCCGGTTTATGCGCGGGTGGCCCACAATATCGTTAAAAATCAGGAAATTACACTTGAATACGTCGAATTTGATCATAAAACGGGGCTGATTGATCATCAAGACTTAAACCGATTTAAAGATCAAGATATCACCGCATTGGTGATTCCTCAGCCCAACTATTTTGGTCTTTATGAAGATGTTCATGCCCTATCCGACTGGGCCCATGACAACAAAGCCATGGCCATTGG
>CAZWVE010000367.1:0-1889 GCA_964636925.1 uncultured Marinicella sp. | reverse complement strand
CACCGGCAATTACATCAGTCGGTGCTGTTTTGCTAACCGAAACATCGGTTTCAATGATGATTTGGGTGCGATCTTCTGCCACATTATCGATGGGATCATCTTCCACAGATCCTGGCGGCATGACCAACATGGCCTGATTAACAAGTTCACCACGAGCCGATGGGTGAACCCGTGCATTAATAACTGTTTGAGAAGATGAACCGGGTTTCATATATAAATCCACCTGGACCATGTCATTTTCTCCCGTTGGAGTGAGACATTCCGCCTCAGCGACCAGCCTGAGTCCTGTTAATACATTGTTGCTGGCACTGAGTCCATAAACATACACACCATCAGTAATCATGGAATCAAATTCAGACATTAATATGCCCGGATCATCCGCAGCAAAATAAGTATCAACCCACGATAACAAACCGGTATTTTCATCGCGTTCATATAAATTAACTGCAGCACTGGCGGAATCATTCAATAAGAAATAACCGCTGTTCGGACTTAACGCCATATCGGCAGGCATAACCACTGAACCCATATTCATATCTGTTGAGTCGATATCATCGACAAAATCAAGTTCACCGGTTTGCGTATTTTGACTAAATATCAACAATCGCTGGACATCAGGCGCTAAAGCATAAAGGTAATCAGCATTGGGGCTAATCAATAACTGATTCATGCCATCCATATCCGGCACTTGACCACCCGGCATTAAATCACCGCTGCGAATGACTTGTTCAAACGTCAATATCTGGGTATTTAAATTACGGCTGAATATGGCAATGGCATCAGAATAGTCTGCCGCAGTATACAAATAGCGTCCATCTGGAGACATAACTAAATCTGAAATCCCAATAATGACATTACTATCCGGCACTATGGTTCCAAAACCATCTTTGACACGTTCAACAAAAGTTAACTCACCTGATTCTTCATGACGACTAAACACTGTTACCGCCTGAGAGCCTTTGGCGGCCACATAAATGGCCTTGTTATCAGGAGAAACAATCATACTCACAGGCGCATTTAAGCCAACCACATTATCATCGTCTGCACTAATGAGGCCGACATAGTTTATTTCATCCTCAATCAAGGTAAAAATGTAAATGGCATCACTGCTGTTATCCAAGGCATAGATAAACATCTCGGTGCGATCCAGAAGCAAAGCTGAAACATCAGTGAGTCCGGTTAAAGTGAGCTCTCCAAAAACTTCGCCCTCTACCACACTATCTAAATAACTTAATTCACCAGCGGCATCTTTTTCAAACAAACTGATACGTGCCGGGCTATCACCGGCTACCAAAATACGTGAACCCGTCCGGTTCATTATCATGCTAGTCGCCTGGTTAAGTACAGGCTGTTGAGCGGCATCGTATTCAATGTTGAGTCCAATGGGGTCAGGTGCTTCACAGGCCCAATTGATTGAGCCACTGAGCATACCTGCATTGTCTGTCGGGAAAATGGGCAGTCTGTCTTCTAACAGTGGATAGACTGCACTCGGACCCGTGCTAAAAGCATCCAGTGTATAACTCAGATCGGTACCGGCAACAACTTCATTCAAGCCATCATCTTTGGACAACATTAAATTACTGTGCGGTACTAAAATATCACTGTCAGTCGCAATGTTGTCACTTGGATAGAGTTCAATGGTGTCTTGATTGGTTACCGCTGTGGCGGAATTGGTGATCTGACCGGTGGCGGTATCTAATACCATTCCGGTTAAGGTATATGTGACATAGCCGTCTGCCACAATGTCTGCCACATCTGATAGTTGACCTTCACCAGAAGCACTGCATTGCGAACCATCTTGTACACCCATTACAACCATGTCATCACCCAACGCATAAATGAAGGCTTCATCACCGGACATGATTAAATTTCTGACGGTGCTTAAACCA
>CAZWVE010000366.1:0-1893 GCA_964636925.1 uncultured Marinicella sp. | reverse complement strand
ACTGAAGAAGAGGTCAATCGCGCCATTGCTTCGGCGAAAAAAGCCTTTGAAACATGGAAAGAGGTTCCGGTAACCAAGCGGGCACGGATGATGCTAACCTATCAATATTTGTTGAAGAAACACCACGATGAAATTGCTGAAATTCTGGCCGAGGAAACCGGCAAGAATTTTGAAGATGCCAAAGGCGATGTCTGGCGCGGTATTGAAGTGGCCGAGCATGCCGCGAATATGCCGTCTTTGATGATGGGTGAGACCGTTGAAAACGTGGCCACCAATGTCGATACCTATAGCATTATTCAACCGTTAGGCGTTTGTGCCGGTATCACACCGTTTAACTTTCCGGCGATGATTCCTTTGTGGATGTTTCCGATGGCGGTGGTTTGTGGCAATACCTTTGTGTTAAAACCTTCAGAACAAGACCCGAATACGCCGATGCGTTTGGCTGAATTATTTTATGAAGCCGGTTTTCCGAAAGATGTTCTGCAAGTCATTCATGGCGGTAAAGATCAGGTCAATCAGATTCTGAATCATGAAGACATTGAAGCCATTTCATTTGTTGGTTCCGTACCGGTGGGTGAACATATTTACAGAACCGGTACCGATAACTTAAAACGAGTACAAGCTTTTGCCGGTGCCAAAAACCACATGGTGGTGATGCCCGATGCCAATAAGAGTCAGGTTATTAATAACATCGCCGGGGCGGCGTGCGGCGCAGCCGGTCAGCGTTGTATGGCGATATCAGTGGCACTTTTAGTGGGTGAAGCACAAGATTGGCTACCTGAAATTAAAGATAAAATGGCAGAAATGAAACCGGGCCACTGGAAAAAGCCTGACTCTTTTTATGGCCCATTAATTTCACCACAAGCAAAACAAAAAGTTGAGCGCATGATTGATCAAGGCGTGAAAGAAGGTGCCACCTTATTATTAGACGGTCGTGGTTTAGAAGTTGAAGGTTATCCTAATGGAAACTGGATTGGACCAACCCTGTTTTCCGATGTTACAACTGATATGGACATTTATAAAACTGAAATATTTGGTCCGGTACTGTGTGTCATTAATGTTGATACCATGGAAGAAGCGCTTGAATTGATTAACAATAACCCCTACGGAAATGGCACCTCAATATTCACCTCTTCCGGTGCCGCTGCCCGTAAATTCCAACATGACATTAAAGTCGGCCAGGTGGGTATTAACATACCGATTCCGGTGCCTTTACCATTTTTCTCATTCACCGGTTGGCGTAAATCGTTTTACGGTGATCAGCATGCCTACGGCAAACAAGCGGTGCGCTTTTATACCGAAACAAAAACCATTACGGCGCGCTGGTTTGAGGATGATATTCCCCATGATTCAGCACCGAATGCCACCATTAACTTATAAGGATACGGTCTATGGATTTTGAATTAAATGAAGATCAGCAGGCTTTTGTGGATGCCGTTAAAGAGTTTGGCAAAAGTGCTTTAGAACCGTATGCCGCACAGTGGGATGAAGAAGCCCATTTTCCGGTGGATGTCATTAAAAGTGCGGGTGACATGGGCTTTTTAGGTATTTATTCGCCGGAAGCTTATGGTGGCATGGGTTTAAGTCGTTTGGATGCCTCTCTGATTTTTGAGGAAATGAGTAAATACTGCACCTCCACCACGGCTTATTTAACCATTCACAATATGTGTGCCTGGATGTTAACCAGCTATGGTTCAGCAAGTCTTGCACAAGAATGGGGTCAAGCCATGACCTCGGGTGAAAAACTGGCCTCATACTGTTTGACAGAACCGGGTCATGGTTCTGATGCCGGTAACTTAAAAACCACCGCCCGTAAAGACGGTGATCACTATGTGGTTAACGGCAGTAAAACCTTTATTTCAGGTGCCGGTTCCACCGATGTGCTGATTGTGA
>CAZWVE010000365.1:0-1898 GCA_964636925.1 uncultured Marinicella sp. | reverse complement strand
CAGTATAAGTGTTGCACAATTATTGGGTTTGTTGATGGACAAAGTGTTAATTAGACCCGTGGTGCATTTGGAGCGATAAATGGTAAATAAACATGATTTAATAACCAAAAAGACGACTCGTCATTCCGGCCAATACCACATCCTGTTAACTTGGCACACCTACGTCCTGTAGGCGACTAAGCATAGCGCATGGACGCCGCCAAGGATGGCGGTGTTAGAATCGAGACCGGATCGGAGATCGAGGAATCTCCTCAAATTTGACACGAATTTCCATGTTAAGGAGATATCTCCACTCGCTTCGCTCGGTCGATATGACAGCTTTAATTTAGATTTTTACCAAATGCACCACGGGTTACAATAATAAAAATAGAGTAAAAACTGCCCCCTCTGCCTTGAAGGCCCTAATTTTGGCAAGAGGGGATGCACGATCAATCTATCGAGATTTAAACTCGTCTTATTTGTTCTTCTTACGCGCTTTGCGATTTTTGGCGCCGCCGGCTCTGCTACTGATGGATTTTCCGGATTTTCTTTTGGGCTTGGTCGACTTGGCCGGCTTGGCCGAGCCGGGTTTATTGTTTGATTTGGCTTTATTTTTGGGCTTGGGCTTGGGTTTGTGTTTGTGCACAGCCGATTCTCGTAAAGTATCGGCTTCTGTGAGTTCAAATCCACGGCGATAAATGCGCGGAATCGCTTCACCGATTAAGCGTTCAATTCGTGCCAAAGCGCGAGCTTCTTGCGGACACACAAAGGAAATCGCCTGCCCGGACTTTCCGGCACGGCCGGTGCGCCCGACACGGTGCACATAATCTTCGGGTAAATGCGGTAGATTGTAATTAAGCACATGGTCTAGACCGTCAATATCCAGACCCCGTGCGGCCACTTCAGTACTAATCAACACCTGAATTTTTGCCGATTTAAAATCTGCCAATGCGCGACGGCGTTGCCCCTGACGGGTATCACCGTGGCACAGTGCCACCGGCACATCAGTTTTTTTCAAGCGCTCCAATAAATGCTCGGCTTGCTTTTTGGTGCCGGTAAAAACCAGAATCTGATACCAGTTATGCTCTTCCAGCAAAGCCATAAACAGGTCCAGCTTGCGTTCTTCACTGACCGGATAAATGACATGCTCAACGGTTTCTGCCGTGATATTGGCCTTGCTAATGCGCACATCGGCCGGATTTTTTAAGATTTGGTGGCTCAATTCATTGAGTGCCGGCGTGATGGTGGCCGATACCAGCATGGTTTGTCGATTTTTAGCGGTCTGGTTTATTAAGCGCTGGGCATCTTCAATAAACCCCATATCCAGTAAACGATCGGCTTCATCTAAAACCACTACATTGACTTCGGATAGATCGACGTGGTTGTTCGTTGTGTGTGCCAATAAACGACCCGGCGTGGCAATTAAGATATCTAATCCGGTCCGTAATTTGGCCACTTGTCCATCGAGGTTAACGCCACCATAAATGGCGGTCATCGTAATGTCCATATTGCGTGCGTAATCGGCAATGGCTTGACTTAATTGTTCCGCCAGTTCACGGGTTGGCGTTAATATTAAAGCCCGCACTTTACCGGCCGCCAGGGTTCTGGGTTTATCTATGATTTGTTGCAAAATCGGCAACGCAAAAGCCGCTGTTTTACCGGTTCCGGTTTGGGCATTAATCAAGACATCCTGACCACGCCGCGCCGGCACCATGGCCTGCTCCTGAATCGGCGTCATCTCAGAGTATCCACAGTTGTCAATCGCTTTGAGTAATTGTGGGGCTAAACCCAGTGATTCAAATTTCATATTCCAATTGTCAGATTTTCATCTAAAGATTATATTTGCGCACTATACAGTACAACTGTTCATTTTTTACAATTGTTTATCGGTTTTATTATTCAAATTGAGCACTAACCAG
>CAZWVE010000364.1:0-1904 GCA_964636925.1 uncultured Marinicella sp. | reverse complement strand
TGGCTCTTTTAACCACACCAACCCAGGTTCATTGTCACCAAACATCGCTGATGGTAGCACTAACAGCATCGTATTTCATGACGGCGTAGCCTTATCAAGTTCTTGGTTATCTGGTGCTCAAGCTGTTTCAGCCGTATTTATGCGTGACGAAGTGTACAATGAGTACAACTTTGAAGCCGACGTAAATGGTATGTCACAGTGGGTTATTACTTTCCCAACTAAATTCTTCCACGTAAATGGTGCAACCCTTCCTCCGTTCACCAGCTTGTGGGATGGATTTGATGCATGTGAAACCTTCACCATCGATGTATGGGATCGTGAAGAGCAATTTGACACCACAGAAGGCGGTATTTCTCCACCTCCTCCAGGTGGATCAGACCCACAAATGTGCTATGAAGCCAATACCCTTGAGTTCCGTGCGCCGGGTTCTGCCGTTGGTTCTGCCAACGTAATGGGTGCTAACAACCTGACTTCTATTCAAGGTGTCAGCGGTGGTACTGAAAGCGGTTGGGCGCGTGTTAACTTTAAAAACCCAGCTAACGTGATGATACCTGCTTTCGGAACACAATATAACGGTTTGCCGGTTGCCGGTTTCATGGTACAACGTTTTACAAACAACAATGCACAGCCAGGTATGCTGGCGCAGTATGGCGGTTTGTTTAACCACAAAGGTCGTGTTAATTCTGCGATTACTGGTCCATAAACCATTCACTGGTTTGTATAATAAAGGCAGGTATTATTACCTGCCTTTTTTTGTGTGCTTAAATAAAAAATCGGGCAATGCATAAATATTTAGTGAGATTAGCTTATTTACCGGCTTAAACTGAATAAATAAATAAAAAATTAACATCATTTTGGCTATAATGTCAGGTACTGCGAAGATGAGATTTCCTATGAAAAAATTTACTACCCTTTATATAACAGTCTTATTGCTCACGCTGATGACTTTTGTTGCCCAGGCACAAAATAAAAAGCTGATTTTTAGCAATGGTCAACAAACAGATATTCAAGGTAATGCCACCATCGATATTAATTCCGGTGATATTACTGTTCAGCCGGTGGGCAATAAATTAATAGTCGATGAACCGGCCACCCAGGAAGCCATTATTGGTTTTTACCCCAGTAAATATGCCATTGATCAAGGCGATCAAATTGATATTAACTGGGCGGTTGCTTTCACTGATGGTACAAATTGTAGTGCGTCTGTAACGCAGGGTGCTGCTTTATGGTCTGGCAATAAAAATGCCGGCCCCGGCGCCTATGTTCAGCCCAATGTGACTGTGTCACAATTACCGGCAACGTTACGATTAACATGTGATAACTACAATGGTGGCAGTAGTTATCAGGAGTTTGACTTAGTTCAGGCACAATCAGGAGGTGGTACAACCACAAATCCGGTGATTAATACATTCCAACTGGCTAGCTATCCGGGTGCTAACCCAACCATTCCCAATGATGGCAATTACAATATAAAATGGAATGTGTCCGATTTAACAGGCAGTTGTACAGCGACGAGTACTGCACTTAACAATGGCGGTTGGACTGGAACCATTACCAACGCCGTCGGCAATAAAAATATTTTCATAGAAGGAGAACCCGTGTTACGACTTATTTGTAGCAATGGTGGTGCTCAAGTACAACGCACAATCACAGTTACAAACAGTGGCAGTGGCGGTGGTGGAACTCCGGCCAATTGCTCCAGTGTAAATATTTTGAAACCACCGGGATTAACAGCTGTGACCTTTGACTATACGGATACTTATCAAGGTGGTTTAACTATTCCTAAAGCCATACCCGGTCAAAATGGTTTTGGAGCCCCTTTCTATCACCCTGATAACACCACCAAACAGATGATTAACCACATCAATCCGGAGCAGCGGTTTATTACGATAGAAAATATGCAG
>CAZWVE010000363.1:0-1913 GCA_964636925.1 uncultured Marinicella sp. | reverse complement strand
TGGCCCATTGACGCAGTTGTTGTTTTAATTGCTGATAGTTTGGATCAACAAAGACACGCCCGCTCTCAATATACTTGTTGAGCTTAATATCTTTAATTTTAGGGTGTTCAGCACCCGCACCGGTCACTGAAAAATCAATATGTCGGACAATAACTGCCTCACCGGGGCTCACTTTAATTTCTGTCTGCCAACAGCCGTTGTCAGTGGCAATCGAAATATCTTCCACGGTGGCCTGATAATAACCATACGGTTGTAATGCCAACCGGACTTGTTCGGGAATTTTTTCTTTAATCGCATCTCGCATGCTTTGCGAGGTGTCACAGGAGAGCGTTAAATTATTGAGGTATATGAGAATATTATCAGCTAACGGTTTATCCACACCCGAAACAGTAAATCCATACGCCGGATCCTCGTCTGCCGCATAGGTAGCTAAAGTCATGAACAGCATCATGACAAGACTCAATTTAGCCAAATAAAGAATGGATTTCATGGCCTTATTATAACAACGCCAAGCTGAACAAAAGATGCTAAATAGATTGTTCCGATTATTTTTTAAAAGAACAATTTACACATCAATCCAGTTTTTACCGGTATCGGCAAAAACCATAAAATGTGGATTGAGTAAGGACTCTTTCTGATTATAGCGTAATGGTTCGCCTTCCAGGGTCACCACCCGGCCGCCGGCCTGTTCGACGATGCACTGCGCAGCCGCCGTGTCCCATTCCGAAGTGGGACCCAATCGCGGATATAAATCGGCTTTACCTTCCGCCACTAAGCAAAATTTAAGTGAGCTGCCCATGGCAATCAATTCATGTTGACCCAAGCGCTCTAAATAGTCTTTTAATTCATCACTGGGATGAGATCGACTGCCAACAACAGTGGGCTTATAACGGCTGTTTTTCATCACTTTAATAGATTGCTTTTGGCCGTTGTTACGTTTAAAAACACCAACACCTTCCGCCGCTGAATACGCCAATTGTTGTGCCGGAACATAGACCACGGATAAAATCGGTTTGCCATCATCAATCAAAGCAATATTAACCGTAAATTCGCCGTTCTTTTTTATGAACTCCTTGGTGCCATCTAATGGATCCACCAGCCAATAACGCTGCCACTGACGACGCTCTTCATAAGCAATGTCAGCGGATTCTTCGGATAAAATCGGATAACTGTTTTCCAGTGCCTGTAAACCTTCGACGATACAATGATGCGCGGCCATATCAGCCCGGGTTAAAGGCGAATCATCTGATTTATGCTGTACCGAAAAATCATCAGATTGATAAATATCCATAATGGCGTCACCGGCTTTGACAGCCAGGTTTTCCACTGAAGTTAATAAACTTTTCATGTTAAATAATCCATTGCCATGGCATGTGTATGTTGATTACCGGCTACCACATCCGTGGTCTCCAATCCAATATCATGTCCGTTAAGATCCGTGATTAAACCACCGGCCTCACGAACAATAACAGTTAACGCAGCAATGTCTAAAATATTGACATCACTTTCAATGAGTAAATCAAGTTTACCACCGGCTAACAGGTGATAATGATAAAAATCCCCGTAACCGCGAATTTTACTGAATTTTAACAAAAGTTGGCCTAACTTGTGCCAATTATTATGCACTAAACTTTTGATATTTCCGGTGGATACGCAAGAGCTGTGTTCACTCCATTGTTGTTGGACCTTTAATGGTTCGCCATTTAAATAAGCACCACCATTTTTATACGCATAGGCTTGTTCATCCATTAAAGGCGCATGGGATACTCCCAACACCAACTCACCTTTGAACATCAGCGCAATTTGAGTTGAGAAAAAGGGATAACCACGAACAAAACTTTTGGTACCGTCGATGGGATCAATCAGCCACAAATAATCACTGTTTTCGCCATCACGACCATACTCTTCACCAT
>CAZWVE010000362.1:0-1946 GCA_964636925.1 uncultured Marinicella sp. | reverse complement strand
AAGTGGTACCAGCAAATATTCATTCACTAAATAACTGACAATCGACGATAAGGTCAGCACAAAGGCGGTGGCATAACTCATGCCGAGTGCCGATTTATATTGATTGGAAACACCCATAAATGGGCACAGTCCGAGAAAGCGAACCAACACAAAGTTGTTCACGAAAGCGGCGCTGATAAAAATTACAAATAAACCGGTCATCTACCTTTCGCTTAAGTGTACGTTATTTTACCCGCATACCGGGCTTTGCCCCGTCATCAGGCGACAGTAAGAAAATATCCTCACCACCGGGACCGGCAGCCAAAACCATGCCTTCTGATAGACCAAAACGCATTTTTCGTGGCGCTAAATTGGCCACCATAACCGTTTTACGACCCACCAGGTCTTCTGGCTTATAAGCTGCTTTAATACCGGCGAAAACATTTTTTTCAACACCACCGATGTCTAAGGTTAGTTGCAGTAATTTATCGGCTTTGGGGACATCGTTGGCGGCGACAATGGTGGCAACGCGAAAATCAAGTTTAGCAAAATCCTCAAAGCTAATTTCATCATTGATGGGATCATCAGCGAGGGGACCTTTTACCGGTGTTTGCTCTGCGGCTTTTAAATCTTCTTTGCTTTGTTCCATAATGGTTTCCAAGGTATCAGCTTCAATGCGTTGTAACAAGGGTTTAAAGGCTTTAATGCTGTGATTTAACAAAGGCTGTTCGGCTGCCTTCCATTGCATTAAATCGATGTTTAAAAAGTCGGCGGCTTTTTTGGCGGTATCGGGAATCACCGGTGCCAACCAGGTCATCAACACACGAAACAAATTTAAACCGGTGGTACACACTTGATGGACTTCATCAATTCGCTGCTCATCTTTAATGACTGCCCAGGGTTCTTTTTCGGCAATGTATTGATTGGCCTGATCGGCCAATTGCATAATTAATCGAATGGCGGCATTATATTTTCGGGCTTCAAATAATTGAGCGATTTGCGTGTGGTGTGATAAAAAATGGGCATATAAATCCGGTTGATCCATGCTATCTGCCAGCATTAAATTAAATTTCTTTTTAATAAAACCGGCTGTTCTGGACGCGATATTTATTACCTTGCCGACCAGGTCACTGTTCACACGTTGTCTGAAATCGTCCATGTTCAGGTCAATATCCACCAGACTGTCGGATAATTTGGCGGCAAAATAATAACGTAAATAATCCGGGTTTAAGTGCTGAAGATAAGTGGAGGCTTTGATAAAGGTACCGCGGGATTTACTCATTTTTGTGCCGTTCACGGTCAAAAACCCATGGGCATACACGGCACTGGGTAATTTCATGCCGGCACCGTGCAACATGGCCGGCCAAAACAGGGCATGAAAATAGAGAATATCCTTACCAATAAAATGCACCATTTCATGGTCGCTGTCCGGATCAATCCATGGGCTGAAATCTTCACCATTTTGCTCACAGACATATTTCAAGCAAGCCAGGTAACCCACCGGTGCATCCATCCAGACATAAAAGTATTTATCGGTTTCTCCGGGGATTTGAAAGCCAAAATAAGGTGCATCACGGGAAATATCCCAGGATTGTAAACCGGCCTCAAACCATTCTTTAAGCTTGTTGCGCACTTCATCTTGCAAAGTCCCTGAGTCTATCCAATCTTTCAGCATACCTTCAAAATTCTGCAGATTGACAAACAAGTGCTTGGATTCTTTTAAAATCGGTGTGGCGCCACTAATTGCCGATTTCGGGTTTTTCAGTTCAGCCGGATCATAAGATGCGCCACAGACTTCACAGTTATCACCGTATTGGTCATCGGCACCACATTTTGGGCAGGTGCCGCGCAAAAAACGATCCGGTAAAAACATGTTTCTTTCCGGATCATAATATTGTTCAATGATTTTTCCTTCGATATGACCGGCGGCTTTGAGCTTATTGTAAATAGCGGTAACCAATTCAAGA
>CAZWVE010000361.1:0-1952 GCA_964636925.1 uncultured Marinicella sp. | reverse complement strand
CCGGTCCCACCGGAAAGCCAATAACGAATACCCACAAATAAAACAGCAAGGTCCAGCCGACAAAGAACACGATGTTATAAGGCAACATGGTGGCAATCAGTGTGCCAATACCCAAGTCCTTTTTATAGCGACAGGCCATGGCCAGAATCAGACCGAAATAACTCATCATCGGGGTAATGACATTGGTCACGGAATCACCGATGCGATAAGCGGCCTGAATGGTTTCCGGGGCATAACCGACCAGCATGAGCATCGGCACAAAAATCGGCGCGGTCACAGCCCATTGCGCCGAGGCACTGCCGAGGGACAGGTTCACCATACCGCAGAGGATAATAAAAAACAGAAAAATAATGGGTCCGTCTAATCCCAGACTTTGAATTAAAATCGACCCTTTGATGGCCAGTACAGTACCTAAATTGGTCCACTTAAAAAACGCCACAAATTGTGCCGCGAAAAATACCAGGACAATATACAAACCCATGGTGCCCATACTTTTACTCATGGCATCGATGACATCACGGTCATTTTTCATGGTGCCGACGACTTTACCGTAAACAAAGCCGGGAATGGCAAAGGTGATAAAAATAAAAACCACGACACCTTTAAGGAAGGGAGACCCGGCAACTTCGCCGGTGGTCTGATTACGCAGAATACCCCATTCCGGTACGATGGTTAAAGCCAAAATCGCACACAAAATAAGAAAACTTAAGCCGGCCATTTTCAGGCCGCGCTTTTCCTGCGGAGAAACCGGTTCAATTTTTTGTTCTCCCAAGTCAATACTGGCTTCACTTTCATCATATTTGCCCAGGCGCGGCTCGACGATTTTTTCAGTAACAAAAGTACCCAGGATGGCAATCAGAAAGGTGCTGATAGCCATGAAATACCAGTTCACTTCAGGACCTACTTCATAGGCCGGATCAATTAATCGAGCGGCTTCCTGAGTAATACCTGACAATAAAGGATCGACGGTGCCGATAAATAAATTAGCACTGTAACCGGCTGATACACCGGCAAAGGCTGCGGCTAAACCGGCCAGGGGATGTCGCCCTAAAGAATGAAAAATCATGGCGGCTAAAGGAATGAGCACCACATATCCGAGTTCTGAAGCGGTGTTTGACACCACGCCCGCAAATACAATGGCCAAGGTCACCATCCGTTTTGAAGCCCCCATGACAAGCGACCGCATTCCGGCAGATAACAGTCCGGAATGCTCTGCCACCGAGACACCCAGTAAAGCCACTAAAACAGTCCCCAAAGGTGCAAAACCGGTAAAATTAGTCACCAATCCTGTGACAATCCGCCGCAAACCTTCGGCTGAAAATAAAGACACCACTTCAATAACACCGCCTTCAACCCGACCACCACCCTCAGGTCGCGGGTCCTGAGCACTGATGCCGAGCCACTCAGCCACACCACTAAAAAGAATAATAAAGAGACAAAACAGGGCAAACAAAGTTACCGGATGAGGCAAAAGATTACCTAACCATTCCACAAATGCCAGGAATATGGCAAACCAGCCACCGGTTTTTTCAGGTGGTTTCGGCGGATTATACGTCAGGTTATGTTTGCTGACTGTGGCTTGGTTCTTGGTTTCTATTTCTGAATTCATCGGCGGTGATTTTCAAACAAAAGCGCTTATTGTTCACCAACGGTTGTGAATTTGCAATAAAAGTTGATTGAGTCGTTACCTATTAAAAATCCTTTAAGTGTTATGATACAGCGGGCTGATGGCAATCATAGCGATGCCGAATAGCGCTTTTTTTTATGACTTTTGAGAGTTTTTTTGATGCTAACCCTGGGTACATTTATCACTTTTCTGATGATGTGTTTACTGATTGGGCTTGGATTGATTGCCTGGTTTAAACACCGAAAAGCCAAAAAGCGTCAGTTATTGTATGCTTTGGACACGCCCAATGAATGGTTGCAGTACATCGAAAAAAATGTCGCCATTT
>CAZWVE010000360.1:0-1957 GCA_964636925.1 uncultured Marinicella sp. | reverse complement strand
ACACCTGTAAAGCCCGCGGCATACCGGTCTTCAATGCCCCCTTTTCAAACACCCGCAGTGTCGCTGAACTGGTCTTGGGCGAGATTATTTTGTTACTGCGCGGCATTCCTGAAAAAAATGCCAAAGCCCATCGCGGTGTATGGCAAAAATCAGCAGTTCGTTCCCATGAAACCCGTGGCAAAACCTTGGGTATTGTTGGTTACGGTCACATTGGTTCACAACTCGGTGTATTGGCAGAAGCCCTGGGTATGCATGTGCTGTTTTATGACATTGAAAATAAGCTGCCTCTGGGCAATTGCCGCGCCGTGGCCAGCTTAGACGAGTTATTACCGCAAGTGGATGTGCTGTCTTTGCATGTGCCGGCCACTGAATTGACTGAAAATATGATTAGCGCACGTGAATTGGCTTTACTGCCGGCCGGCGCCCATGTGGTTAATGCCGCCCGTGGTAATATTATTGTCATCGATGATCTGGTGGATGCCCTGCGCTCAGAACACATCGCCGGCGCGGCCATTGATGTTTTTCCACAAGAGCCGGCCAGTAATGCCGATGCCTTTAACTCGCCATTGACTGAATTTGATCAGGTCATGTTAACACCGCATATCGGCGGCTCCACGCAGGAAGCGCAACTCAATATTGCCAATGAAGTGGCCGATAAACTCATTAAATACTCCAACAACGGTTCCACGTCTTCGGCGGTCAATTTTCCTGAAGTCTCCCTACCCAATCTACATCCGGATTTAACCCGTGTTATGCATATTCATGAAAACAAACCCGGCATGCTGGAAAAAATCAACCAGGCTTTTGCCCGTGAAAATATGAATGTGGCCGCCATGTATCTTCAAACAGCCGGCGAAGTGGGTTATGTTATTATGGATGTACAATGCGATTCTTCTGAGGGAATTGTACAACAACTGAAAGACATCTCCGGCACCATTCGGGTGCGCGTTTTGCATTAACAGAGACGACACTAACTGAAATTACATTCAAAGAGATAACGATGCGATTATTATTTATATTACTGTCAACATTCAGCCTATTTCAGGCACAGGCAAAAGATGCCACAACCGAATTTAATCAGGTTTTGGATAACATCCAGGAAACCCAAAAAAAACACTGGCCGCAAACAGCCGCTTATTACGGTGATGAATCAAAAGCCGGTGAACTGAATGATGTCTCCGCACAGCATTATAGAAAAGTGCGTGCTGATTTAGCCCTGTTAAAGCAGGCTCTGAGTGCCGTTAACCCCGACAAACTCAGTTTTCAGGAACAAATTTCCCGACAGATGCAATTGGATAATTTACAACAACAAATTGCAGACATTGACTTTAAAGAGTACCAAATCCCGATTAATTCAGAAAGTTCTTTCCATGTGGGCTTGGCCACCATGCACCGTTATTTAAGCTTTAAGAATCAACAAGACTATGATAGCTATATCAGTCGTTTAAAGCAGGTTCCTCGGGTTGTTGATCAACACATCAAAAATCTGAGCGATGGTTTAACAAGAGGCTTTACCCAACCCAAAGTCATTTTAGAACATTACCCTGAATTTATTGATGCCTATATCGAAGATGATGTCAGCCAATCCGGTTTTTATCAACCTTTTTTACAAAAGCCGACACAACTCACAGACCAGCAATTTAAAGACTACCAACAACACGCACAAAAACTGATTAAAGAGCACGTTAACCCGAGCTATCAGCGTTTTAAAGACTTTATGGTCAATACCTATTTACCACAAACCCGCACTGAGATTGGTGCCTATCAATTACCCGACGGTAAAAGCTATTACCAACAACAAATCAAAGAATACACCACCTTGGATTTAACACCCCAAGAAATCCATGACATCGGTTTGAAAGAGGTCAAGCGTATCCGTGCTGAAATGGAAGGTATTATCGAATCACTGATTGAACAAGGTGAATTTACCCCGAAAACCGATGACCGCTTTGCTGAA
>CAZWVE010000359.1:0-1960 GCA_964636925.1 uncultured Marinicella sp. | reverse complement strand
TCCGACAAATTTTTCACCGAGACCTTTATGGTGTTGAGTTTCTGGTCGGTTAACAACTGCTTCACGGATTTACGCGCAATTTTGGCAATTTCTCGCTCCAAATTTCGCACTCCGGCTTCCCGGGTGTAGTAACGCACCATGTGCTTAATGGCAGCTTTGGATATCTTGACTTCTGATTTTTTCAAGCCGTGGGCTTTTAACTGTTTTGGAATCAGGAATTTTTCGGCAATGGCAATTTTCTCCTCTTCCATATAACCGGGAATACGAATAATTTCCATCCGATCACGCAATGGCGCGGGTATATTTAATGAATTTGCGGTGGCAATAAACATCACTTCAGATAAATCAAAATCGACTTCCAGATAATGATCAGAGAAATGGCTATTTTGTTCCGGATCAAGAACTTCCAATAAAGCCGATGCGGGATCGCCTCTAAAATCTCGTGACATTTTGTCCAATTCATCCAACACCATCACCGGATTGCAGGTACCGGCTTTGGTGATGTTCTGTATAACACGGCCGGGCATAGAACCAATATAAGTTCTGCGATGGCCGCGAATTTCAGATTCATCAGAAACACCACCCAAAGAGAATCGACTGAAACTGCGATTGGTGGCTTCCGCGATGGAATGCCCCAATGATGTTTTACCGACACCCGGTGGTCCTACCAAGCATAAAATAGCGCCTTTCATCTTCGGTGTTCTTTGTTGCACCGCCAGATATTCGATAATACGTTCTTTGATTTCATCCAAACCATAGTGATTTTCGTCCAGAACTTTTTGCGCATAATTCAAATCCATTTTTAAATCATTGCGTTTGTCCCAGGGTAAAGCCAGTATGGTTTCCAGATAATTTCTGACCACGGTGGCTTCTGCTGACATGGCCGGCATAAGTTGTAATTTTTTAAATTCAGCATCAACTTTTTTTCGCGCTTGTTCCGATAATGACGTGGTTTTGATTTTTTCTTCTAAATCAGCGTACTCGGAATGGGACTCGTCAATGTCTTTCAGTTCTTTTTTAATGGCTTTAATTTGCTCGTTGAGATAGTACTCACGCTGATTTTGCTCAATCTGGCCTTTTACCCGTCCCCGAATTTTCTTTTCCATGTCAATTAAATCGAGTTCGGCTTCGATAATTGACAACAGGGTTGTTACCAGCTCATCAGTTTCATCAATCTCAAGCAATTTTTGTTTTTGCTGGTGTTCAATCATTAAGTGCGCAGCAATGGTGTCAGCCAAAATCGTTAAATCATCAATACCCAACACATTGCGAAGTACTTCAGCAGATATTTTTTTGTGCTTGCTTTGATAAACCTTAAAGCGATCTTTAAGGGTTTTTAAGAAAACCTTCTCTTCATCTCCCGGCAAATCACTCTGCGCCTGGATTTGACGACTTTCTGCTTTAAAAAAGCCATCATCAACAAGCGATTTTAAAGCCACTTTGGCCTTACCTTCTATCAATACTTTATAGGTATTGTCTTGTAATTTAACCATTTGTAAAATGGCTGACAGGGTACCTACTTGATAAATATCCTGAACCTGAGGATCATCCACCTCAGAATCTTTTTGTGCCACTAAAATAACCGGCTGGTTATGATTCATGGCATTTTTCAGGGCTTCGATAGACTTATCTCGACCCACAAATAAAGGCACAACCATGCCCGGAAAAACCACGACATCTCGCAGCGGTAAAACAGAATATTGTGTTTTTAATTCAGTCATATTAATTTTGTTCGTTCATCTCATTGGAAATGGTACCGTACACTAAATAGGGTTCTTTACCGTCTTCAATCACAGCCCGGTCAATAACCACTTTATCTACGTTGTCCAGATCAGGTAATTCATACATAATATTTAATAAGGCTTTTTCCATAATGGTTCGTAAGCCACGGGCACCGGTTTTCCTTTTCATGGCGAGTTTGGCAATGGCGTTTAAGGCATCTTCTCTTATTTCCAACTCA
>CAZWVE010000358.1:0-1968 GCA_964636925.1 uncultured Marinicella sp. | reverse complement strand
GTTATGGTGAGAATAAAAAAGCCCTCATTATCGGTGGTAACGGCAAAATGGGTCAGTGGTTTGCACATTTTTTACGGGAACAAAACTTTACCGTTGACAATAACGATGTGGCCGCACTCGATAACAAGGCCAATTTCGTGGCAGACATTACCGACATTGAACTAAACCACGATTTTATTATTGTCGCCACACCCATTCAAAAAAGTGCGGACATACTTGAGCAACTGCAGCAATTAAAGCCCGCCGGTATTATTATGGACATCAGTTCCATCAAAACCCCGCTGCGACGACCCTTGCGGGCACTGCGCGACAGTGGCTGTCGAGTGGTGTCTATTCATCCCATGTTCGGACCGGACATTCAATTATTATCAAACAAGCATGTTATTTTTATTGACATGGGTGACAGCGAGGCCGTGCAAAGCGCCAAACAACTGTTTCAGCCCACCATGGCAGAACACATTGACATGAAATTTGAGGACCATGACCGTTTAATCAGTTATGTGCTGGGCTTATCCCATTTATTAAATATTACCTTTATGACCGTGTTGGCAGAATCCGGTGAAGCTGCTGACTTATTGGCTAATTTATCGAGCACCACCTTTGATGCCCAATGGCAGATTGCCGCCAATGTCACCCACGAAAACCCTGATTTATACTATGAAATACAAAAACTGAATCAGTACAGCCCCACCATTATTAATGCCCTGGATGACACCATTAATCGTCTTAAACACATATTGCACAACGGACAACAACAGGCTTTTGTGCATTTAATGCAGCAAGCCAAAGCCTATTTAACCATTCGAAAACAACCTTAATGCCATAAAGTTCAAGCACTTACCCGCCTTGAAAAAAATAATCAATTATTTTTGAGGGTTTTGTGCTGTTATTTCGCTTTTATCGGTAACAGCGATTATAAATCGCCATCTGAATAGATGTTACCTGAGTGAATGCATTGCAGCACAGACAATAGCTTACAGCTTCAATGATCAGGTTTTTGCTTCATGTTCAGTCGTTTGGTGCCGGTCCTCAGGCACGATAGAAACCACCCATTGGGGGATGTGGCTGGTTAATCAACGATTCGGGGGAATGTTGATTATGTGCAAATGTATTTTGCCTATCGCAACCGACTGAACATATTTTTTTCATGGTATCCAAAGACAACAACACTTTTCTCACCCTCATCATCGAATTAGCTTGTACCGGGCAAAATTGAACCTATATAATGATTGGTATTCTTAACTAATTATTCAATCAAGGTCTCTCAATGAATTTAAAAAATATGAAAACAACCAACCCGGCGATGAATCAATTTGAACAACATGCTGTCAGTTTAGGTCCTGTGGACGAACTGATTAAGGACGATGCCCAACGCATGACTGTTAATGGCACCATTAACAAAACCGGCATTTTATTACTGATAATGACTGCTGTGGCTGCCTGGACCTGGCAAACCATGCTCAATGATCCTGCCTTGGGTAAAATGTTAATGTATGCCGGCATATTCGGTGGTTTGGTGGTGGGCTTACTGGTCGCCTTTAAACCAAAATTTGCAGTCGCCGGCTCCATGATTTATGCGGTCTTACAAGGCTTGTTTGTCGGCGGGTTTTCTGCCACCTTAGAAACCCGATATCCCGGACTGGTATCACAAGCCGTGGGCTTAACCGTGGCGGTGATGTTCGCCATGCTGTTTAGTTACCGCACCGGCTTAATTAAGGTCACAGAAACATTTAAAAAAGTCATTGTCTTAGCCACCATGGGTATAGGCCTTTTTTACTTAGTCAGTTTAGTAGCTATTTTTGCTTTTGGTGCTAACGTCAGTTATTTTAATACTGAGAATGCCAGCTTATTAAGCATCGGCATGAATATTTTTATTGTTGGTATTGCGGCTTTAAATCTGGTACTTGATTTAGATTTAATTCAGCGCGGCAGCGAACAAAACCTTCCCAAGCACTATGAAAGCTAAGG
>CAZWVE010000357.1:0-1983 GCA_964636925.1 uncultured Marinicella sp. | reverse complement strand
CAGAGATCACTTTTCTGACCATTAATGGGCATGGTCGGCATCCAGTGACTAATGCGATTGGGCTGACCTGAGTTTAGCCAGTCATAAATCACCACATTCGATAAAATTCGTGGAATATAACCACGGGTTTCTCGATAAGGAATGGTTTCCAACCAAACATCCGGCGCCGTGGGAAAGTTTTTGCTCCAGTCGATACTTTTACCTTCACCGGCGTTATAAGCGGCGGCTACCAACAAAGGATGATCAAATTGATTAAATAAGTTCTTTTGATAATGAATACCTAACTGTAAATTCAGCGGGGCGGTATATAAATCGTCACGACTGCAACAAACCAATCCAAGTTCTTTACCCATGCGTCCGGCAGTTTCCGGTAATAACTGCATCAGACCATGCGCCCGTGCTGGTGACAGCGCGTCTTTGGCCCAGGCACTTTCCTGTTTAATCACTGCCATCACCCACGGCGATGTCACTTTAGATTCAGCAGCGAAACCGTCAATGGTATCGGCATAAGCCACCGGATAGCGTGATTCATAATCTTGCCAGCGGCCTAAATCTGCCATGGTGGTAATCACCTTCGCGTACCAACCTTCAGCTTTCATGTGCTGTGCCAGTGCCAGCTTTTCGTCAGCGGATAAACCGCTGTAAGCCAAATTCCATTCACTGCGCGCCATGGTTAATAAACCGGCATGATACAGTTCCACAGCCCGTTCAATGGGTTTAGGTAAAATGAAATCTGTAGTGCCTTTATCGGCAGGTTTTTGGCACAAATAATAAGGTAAACGTAGATGGTCTGCCGCTAAAAAGCCATAATAATGTGTCTGCTTACTTAGGTTTCGAAATAAATCCCGGGCTTTCGTGGTTTCACCGGTTTTAGCGTAGGCTCGGGCCAGCCAATACTGCCAGCGCTCATCAAGTTTTTGCGTGACCGGCATGTGTTCGATGCTGTCTGCCACCGCAGCCCAATCCCCATTAAACAGATAATACCGGGTAATCCAAGCGCGAATTTGTTTGTCCTGAGAAGCCGAAGGTAGGGCCTTCATGGCGGTAATGGCAAATGACTCATAATCAGTGGCGGCAAACAAGGCTGTAAGCCGTTCAACGGTATTGATTTGTGTCTCACTAAAGTCATGCTGTTTTTTTAAATCCGGCCAAATCTCATACAATTGTGCGGATTTCTTTTTGGCTGCATTTTCGGCGGCAAGGTAGAGTAATTCGCTGGTTTTGGGATGGGGTTTTAATTTTGCGGCTTTTTTGAAGGTGGTCATATCATCCACCAACAAATCCTCAGCCAGGCTCACCCAATCGGGTGTTTGAGTCAGCTGTTGCGTTAAATAGCGCAATAGGGGCAATTGGCGTTCCTGAAAGCTCAGCTTAATCCGTTTTAGCAGCAATTCATCGGTTTGATAACCTTGCGCTCGCCACCAGTCAAACACCTCATTACAAGCATCAGGTATTGAATGTCCCTGTAACCATGTTTGTTCAACCAAATTTGGTAAATTATCTTTTTTGCCGGTTTTTAATAAGGCGGTTAAATACCAGCATTGACGCACACCACCGCTAAAGGTACTGCCATGTTTTAAAAACAATGACCATTTTTTTGTTGCGCCAGTGATGATTGTAAGTGTCTATCCAAACGATGATTTAATGGACTGTCCGCATGGGCTTTTTTAAAGGTATTAATGCGCCCAATCGGCAATTGGTCCATATCAGCCACCAACAAGGCATAATCCAGATAATGTTCAATTGGGTAGCCTTTCAACTTATCACGTTTTTTTTTGTACCGCAGCGTTATCACCATTCAATGCCTGCTGGTACAATTGTTTAAATAATGTACGTTGTTGACTATAATCTTCGGCGCTAACAGTGCCATTGAACAGACAAATAACCACCACAATCAGTCCTAAAAAATGGCTCATGGCATGTTGTCTTATCATTCAATTACCTCTTGTTCCAGTTGTTGTAAAAATTTCAGCATAAACTGAT
>CAZWVE010000356.1:0-1990 GCA_964636925.1 uncultured Marinicella sp. | reverse complement strand
CGGACACGGATTCCGAGGTAAACAGGTAGTTGCTCATGGCAATATATCTCTTAATGCGAATAAAGAGATATATTGTATTTTTTTTCCGGCTAATGTCCACCTTTAATGTCAACTTTTGGTTATTTTTCGTGATTATTCATAGGCTCAAAGGCACAAAACGGAATTAAACTTGCAAAAAATACACCAGCATATATATTAGTTAGTTCCAGAAGTTGAATTGAATTTAGAGATGGTTAAAAACCTGAAAGGTCTGTTGTCAGCGATTATTTTGATTGTAAATACCATTGTGATGGTGACCATTTTGTTGGTGTTTGCGGTGATTAAGTTAGTGATACCGATTGAATCCTTTCGGGTATTTATTTCAAAAATTTTAGTGGTTTTTGCCGAATTTTGGATTGCCGTGAATGCCAATGCTTTTCGTTGGGTGCATGGTGATAAAATCAAAGTCGAACCCTTGCCGGAATTGAGTCGCGATGAATGGTATCTGGTGGTGGCCAATCACCAAAGTGTCACCGACATTCCAATTTTACAGGCGGTATTTAATAAGCGTATTCCGTTTTTAAAGTTCTTTTTAAAACAAGAGCTCATTTGGGTACCGTTGTTAGGCTTGGCATGGTGGGCATTGGATTTCCCATTTATGAAACGTTACAGCCGAGAAACCTTAGAAAAAAAACCACATCTCAAAGGTAAAGACATTGAAGCCACCCGTAAATCATGTGAGCAGTTTAAATATTTTCCCACTTCAATTATCAATTTTGTTGAAGGTACACGGTTTACTCCTAAAAAACAGCAGCGGCAAGATTCTCCCTATCAACATTTGTTAATGCCCAAAGCCGGTGGTGTGGGTTTTGTATTCGGTGCCATGGGTGAACAAGTGAAGACTTTGTTATTGGTGACTGTGGCTTATCAACCAAAACCGCCATCCATGTGGCAATATTTGAGTGGTGATTTTAAAAAAGCCCATGTTGTCGTCGAAAAAATTGCGATTCCTGACGCGCTTTTACACAAAAATTACATGACAGATGTTAAATTCAAACAAGAACTGTTTAACTGGCTACAACAATTGTGGTATAAACAGGACAGTAAGCTGACTGAGTACTATGGAAAATCAGACATTTAAAGTTGTTTTCAAAGGTAAGACCGTTCGTGATATCGACGCTGAAAAGGCGTGTGCGAATTTTGCTAAATTATTTAAGTTATCGCCTGAAAAAGCCAAATTGTTTTTTGACGGTAAAGCCAGGATTCTTAAAAAAGCGTTACCCATGGACAAGGCCAATCATTTTCGCAGTGTTTTGAAAAAAGCCGGCATCAAAGTATCCTTGGAAAAAAATGAAGTCACGGAGGATGCTAAATCCAACAAAGAATGGCAAGTCAGTGAACCCGGTGTGGTTATTTTACGGCCGATTGCTCCCCCACAGACCCACATTGAAACATCTCACATTAAATTATCAGTGGATTTGGGTCGGTTAACAGAAAAAGTTGAAATCGATCCGCCTGAAGTGGACATTGATCACATTCGAATTGATGAAAATGTGGATGATCCCATTGTTGAACCCAGGGAAGTTGAAGTACCGGATATCAATATTGATGATTTAACAACCGCCGAAGTGGGTGCCATATTGGTCGATGCCAAAAAGATAGAGCCACCTGATATTCCGGTTGATGACATAGCGTTTGATGATTCTGATGAACCTATTGTGAAAAAGGTCAAACAATTGGAACCCGAAGTCGATATTTCAGGTATTTCATTACAGGTTGATGAGTAATTTTTGTTAGGTTTTAAAAGTTTTTAAAAATTCATAATCACTCCGACAAGCTTGGGCGACTTCATTTTCCCGTTTTGTTAATGGTTTATGTTTTTTCTGAAAGGGTTTAAAACCCGTGGATTCAATCACGCGGTTATACCAATGGCTGGCCCAGACGCCGTCTGATTCACGATAACCGGTTGGCCAACTCAACATCGCCTCATCAAATTTCACGCCCAAGGCAT
>CAZWVE010000355.1:0-2009 GCA_964636925.1 uncultured Marinicella sp. | reverse complement strand
ATCCGAGATAAGATAGTAGAATCATACAAAATCAAAGGCATTTGTTCAAGTCAGAAACCACCACAATCGTGACAATTTTTGTAAGCCAGAAGGACTAAGAATTTAACCGCTTTATTTAATCATTACCATGGAGATTTCGGTTTATGCTTTCTGTTTAAATTTGCCGGAAAACCACTAAAATGTGATATGTGTCACATAAGTTTCTGTTGTTTCAGGATTAAGGAAATTGGGAAAAACAAGCAAGCCCCTGAAAAGCGTTAATATATCGTTAATTTAATAAGGATGCAGAAAACCAGATTGCTAAAATGTGATACAGGTCACAGAAAATGATTAGATGAAAGTTTTGTCATCGGGTAAAGTACGGTTAATCATTTTTTGGAGAGAGAGCCATGTTTAAATTATTTTGCTTATTAGTTGGTTTTTTTACGGGTTTAACAATACACGCCGAGACATCATCTGACTCTTTGTTGACGCCTGAAGATCTGTCAAACTTTAAAGCAGCAGATCAACAACTTATTAAAGCCAGTTTTCCTGAATTAATTTCGCAGGACAACACGAAAGGGGCTGCTGTAGTAGCCACCATTGGTGGTGACGGTGGTTGTCATTTTAACTCTTCAGTGAGAGCCACACCCATTCAGGATGCCATTGATTGGTCGGCCGTTACTTATACAGAGTTGCGTATTGTTGAAGATGTATATGATGAAGAAAATATCACACTGAACGATCGGGATATGGTTATTAAAGGAGGCTATGCCACATGTGCCGATGCCATCAATGATGTCATGTCTGATCCTGATTCACTGGATACCATTATTCAGTCATCAACCGATACTAATCCGGTGTTTAGAATCGAGGGAAACAGTACCAGAAATAATGTCAGTTTTTATAATATAACCATCCGAAATAGTGGTTCGAGTAACTGGTTTGGTGGAGCCATGCGTATTAATGATGCCGATGCCAGTGTTTCATTGAATAAAGTTGCATTAAGTAATAACACCGCATATAGAGGTGGCGCCATTGCAGTAACCGGAAATGCAGGGGATGCCAGTGTGACCTTAAGCGAGGTACAGATTAATGGCAATACAGCTGAAGAAGGTGGTGGGCTTTATTGTAATAATCCTAATGGTGCTTTAACCATTAATGACAGCTTAGGTAAAACGCATGGTGTATACAGTAACACCGCTACGGCCGGCGATGGTGGCGGTGCGTTGATTGAAAATGGTTGTACTTTTACTTCTTACCAGGGGACACAAGATTTGAATCTGTTTGGTGATGATTATCGTGGATTTGCCTTTAATAACGCCACAGGTCATGGTGGTGGATTGGCAGTCTTGTCAGGTGCGACAGCCAATTTATATGGCCGGAATACTTGTGTGCCGTTTAATCAGCTTTGGTTGTGTTTATCAGGAAATAACACCGAACCGGTGAGTATGTTTTTTAATACGGCCGATAGTGATAATGACAGTGATGGTAGAGGCGGCGCCATATATGTGTCAGGGTTAGGGAGTGAGGTGTTAGCTGAAAACGTTTATATTGCAGCGAATTTTGCCAGAGATGGCGCCGGAATCGCCGCTGAAAATTCAGCCACAGCAACTATAAAAACAGCCTTTGAAAATGAGGCCGGCCCCATTTCATGCTGGCAACCGGGTGCCTGCACTGATTTTAATAGTAATTTGGCCGAAATTGCAGGGGGCGCTTTCTATGCCGAAACGGCTGCAGTGGTGAACGTCTTTAATGCCCAGGTCAGAAATCACCGTGCCAATGCAGGCGTGGCCGGCTATGTGCGTGATAATAATTCAATAATTGATGTTGAAGGCAGTGTCCTCTTTGGCAACGGCAATGACGGGGATGGTAACTATAATGATTTATACTTATTCAGGGCTTTCCAGGGTGGTGAGTCAAAACTTAAATATTCCACAGTCGGTGAGAACAAAGTCACATCTCGTTTTTTTGGTAATTACGATGCCCGCATTTATTTAGCTAACAGTATTATTTACGATCCCGATGGT
>CAZWVE010000354.1:0-2018 GCA_964636925.1 uncultured Marinicella sp. | reverse complement strand
GAATTAGCGAGTGTCTATCTGGATCGATGTCATCAATACAATCCTATTCTCAATGCTTTAGTGCATATTGACGCTGACTTAAAACCTGACTATTTACTGGCAGCACAAGCGTCACAAGGACCTCTGGCCGGCATTCCGATTATTCACAAAGACTTATTTTCGACCCAAGGCGTAACAACGACGGCCGGCTCAAAAATGCTGGCTAATTATGTGCCGCCTTTTAATGCCACAGTGGTGTCACAATTGAATCAAGCCGGTATGGTGCAGCTGGCGAAAGCCAACATGGATGAGTTTGCCATGGGCTCATCCAATGAATACTCTGCCTTTGGAGCGGTTAAAAACCCTTGGGATTTACAGCGAGTTCCCGGTGGTTCTTCCGGAGGCTCAGCGGCAGCGGTGGCGGCACGTTTAGCGCCGGTGGCTACCGCCTCTGATACCGGTGGTTCGATTCGGCAACCGGCCGCCATGTGCGGTGTCACCGGCATCAAACCCAGTTATGGTCGCGTGTCTCGTTATGGCATGATTGCTTTTGCCTCGAGTTTAGATCAGGGTGGCGTCATGGCGGTTTCAGCGGATGATTGTGGCTTGGTTTTAGAAGCCATGATGGGTCATGATGACAACGATTCCACCAGTATTCCGGCCGAACCCTGGCGCTGGCAGGCACCACAGGATGCCGACATGAAAGGCTTAAAAGTCGGTGTTATTTCTGACTGGATTGCACAATTAAAGGATGATGAGATTAAGCGCAGCACGGAGCAGGCCCTGGCGACCTTGGTGGCACAAGGGGCGGAATTGATAGAGGTTGAGTTACCGCATGCCGATTTGGCGGTGGCAGCCTACTATATTCTGGCACCGGCAGAAGCCTCGGCGAATTTAGCCCGTTTTGACGGCATTCGTTTTGGTCATCAAAGTGCTGAAAAATGTGACGATATTAACGACATGTATCGAAAAACCCGCAGTGAAGGTTTTGGCCGTGAAGTGCAGCGTCGCATTATGCTCGGAACCTGGGCCTTGTCATCGGGTTATTATGATGATTATTACTGTCAGGCGCAGCGCATTCGCCGTTTAATCAGTGAGGATTTTAAACAGGCTTTTTCAAAAGTGGATATTATGGCGGTACCGGTGTCGCCGGAAGTGGCTTTTAAACAAGGTGAAAAAAGTGATGGTGTCAGTATGTATCAGGCGGATCAATTCACCATCCCGGCCTCGCTGGCAGGTTTACCCTGTATGAGTATGCCGATTCAACCGGTGCGTGGTTTACCGGTCGGCTTGCAATTAATCGGGCCTTATTTTAATGAACAGGTGATTCTGTCAACCGCAGCCAGATTCCAATTAGTCACCGATTACCACCTGCAAATGCCGGAGGCTTTTCTATGAGTCAGCAATGGGATGTGGTGATTGGACTGGAAATTCATGTGCGTTTGGCGCTGGACAGTAAGCTGTTTTCCGGTGCTTCAGCACAGTATGGTGCATCACCCAATAGCCAGGTGAGTTTTTTGGATGCCGCCTTACCGGGCACTTTACCGGTGGTGAATGAACAAGCCATCGATTATGCGCTGCGATTTGGTTTATCCATAGATGCAAAGATTCCCGAAGTCACCCGTTTTGCCCGCAAAAACTACTTTTACCCGGATTTGCCCAAAGGCTATCAAATCAGTCAAATGGATGACCCGATTGTGGGTCGTGGACAGATTGACATTGAAACCGAAAAAGGTCCCAAAACAGTCAACATCACCCGCGCCCATTTAGAAGAAGATGCCGGTAAATCCATACACGACCAATACGATGACTGGACCGCGATTGATTTAAATCGCGCCGGCACGGCGTTAATTGAAGTGGTGTCAGAACCTGAACTGTACAGCGCCAAAGAAGCGGTGGCCTATATGCGTGCCATTTATAATCGCGTGACTTTCTTGGGTATTTGTGACGGCAATTTGCAGGAAGGCTCGTTTCGCTGTGACTCCAACGTATCACTGAAGCCCAAAGGCAGCGAAGCCTTAGGTACCCGCGCTGAAATC
>CAZWVE010000353.1:0-2028 GCA_964636925.1 uncultured Marinicella sp. | reverse complement strand
TGAAAGCCAGCCCCAAACAATGTCTCAAGATTGTGGCCATATGTCTGAACAAGGACAAAACAGTCACGCCATGAATGACACAACCATGTCGTCCATGTCGGATTGTTGTGAGACTTTGTGCCAGTGCCCGCAGGCCATGTGCTCCACTGTTTTATTACTGCCTGCAAAAGTCCAATCCACACAATTTTATCTCTTGAAACCGATGACCCATTGGTCATTCGCAGATGACTTTCACCTCAATAAAGACCATTCTCCCTTGTATCGTCCTCCAATAATTTAATTTCCACAGCCTAGCTGCGCCTGAAATAAGTGCTTTTGAGCCTTTATTTCATTGCCTGAGAAATTAAATTTTAAATTTAACCGGGTTCTTATCCATACCGCTCATTAAAGTTCGGTGTGATTGAGTCCCGATTAAAAACAATTGGAGTTCCTATGAAAACGTTAAAAAATACCTTATCTGTTGTGTTGACAACATTGATCTTTTTAATGCTGCCAACCCTGAGCGTTCATGCATCAAAAACAGATACCGCTGATCATGCATTAACCGTCTATAAAAGCGCAACTTGCGGTTGCTGTGTGAAATGGATTGATCATGCCAATGACAACGGTTTGAGTGCCAAAGGCATTAACACCGTGCAATTAAACAAACTCAAAGACCAACACCAGGTCCCGGCCAATTATCGATCATGCCATACGGCAATCAGTCGCGACGGCTATGTGTTTGAAGGTCATATTCCGGCCAAGTTTGTGCAAAAATTCTTACAAGAAAAACCCGACAATTACATCGGTTTAGTGGTGCCCGGCATGCCTGTAGGTAGCCCCGGCATGGAATATCAAAACAAATTCAGTCCCTATGTGATCATGGCTTTTGATAAAAACGGCAGCCTCACGCCGTATGCTGAAATTAATTCTTTTGAGGCGCAATTCGAATGATATCCCGTAATGTTCACCTGTTGATTTATGTCAGTGTGTTGGTGATTATTCTGCAATCACCAACAACACAGGCACAAAGTTCGGTTTCAGACCAAACCTTAACCTTAGCCATCGCATTAGAGCTGGCCAATAAAAATGACCCCTGGCTGAAAGGCAGTGAATTGTCGCAAACTGAAATGGAGTCATTGGCGGTGGCCGCCGGGCAATTGCCGGACCCAAAAATGTCTGTAGGATTAATGGGCATGGGTGCAGATACCTTTCATTTTAACCAGGAAGGCATGACTCAATTGGCGGTGGGTGTGTCACAAATGTTTCCACGCGGTCAAAGCCGTTCATTAAACCAGGAACGGCTTAACACCCTGGCGCAACAATATCCGCATCAACGACAAAATCGTAAAGCTGAATTGGCGGTACAGGTGAGTCAGCTTTGGCTCAGTGCTTATCAAGCTCGGCAAAGTATTCAATTAATTAATGACAACCGTTCCCTGTTTGAATATTTAGTGGATGTGGTTGAAGCCAGCTACGTCAGCGTATCGGGTAACACCAGACAACAGGATTTAATCCGCTCACAATTAGAGTTAACCCGGCTTGATGACAGACTTACAACCCTGTATCAGGACCAGGAGCAAGCCATGCAACAACTTAATCAATACTTAGGTCATTATAGCGTGAATCAGCCAGACACTGATATTGATTTTTATAATGGGTCAGCCGCGCAACAACCGGTTGTTAGTAGAGAGTTGCCCAATATACAATTAATTCAATCCCCCTTACTTGATGGCACAAATTTTGTCGATAACAACCGTATTTATCAAATGCTGTCTGACCATCCGGCGGTTAAAGCGCTACAACAACGCATCGAAGCAGAACAAGTGGGGGTGGCGTTAGCCCGTCAAAAGTACAAACCGGAGTGGGGCGTCAACGCCTCTTATGGCTACCGTGCTAATGCTGATAACGGTATGCAACGCGCAGACCTGATGACTGTCGGCATCACCTTTGACTTACCGTTATTCAGCAAAAACCGTCAAGACCAGGAACTCAAAGCCGCCATATCATCGGCGGAAGCCATCGAAACTGAAAAAGATTTGTTGCTGA
>CAZWVE010000352.1:0-2041 GCA_964636925.1 uncultured Marinicella sp. | reverse complement strand
CCAGGTCGATACCCACCAACCACAATCCAACGGTATAAATCACCCCCAAAGCCAGCATAACACTTAATTGACCCCGTAAAAAGGCACTGAGCACTGCGTTTGAATCATGGGTGATGGTGTGTACCGTATCGTAATAACGCCGCGGTATCAGTTCACCGACCCGTGCTGTGATAATGTCCCAATCACGTAACAAATAAAATAACACCACCGGTATCAACAGTAAGTTCATGACCCAATTGAGCACAACCATACCGCTTTTTGTAACGGAACTAAGCACAGTCTGTGCCACGCCACCGGCACTTTCCCAATGTTCTTTCAATAGTTCGCTTAACTGGCCGGTATCAAATAAATCTATTTCCAGTCCAAACTGAGTTTGTAACCAGGGATTAATGTTGTCCTTTAACCAATTCACATAAACCGGTAAGTTTTTTATTAAATAGGCTATCTGACGCTCTAAAGCAGGAATCAGTATTAATGCCACCGTAACCAATAATAAGCTAATCAATACAAACACAACCACCACCGCAAGGGTGCGACTGAGCTTCCAGGTCTCGAGTTTATCCACCAGGGGATCAAACAGATAGGCAAATAGAGCGGCTATCGCAAAAGGCGCTAAAATTGGCGACAATAAATACACCAGATAGCCCGCCACCAACACAAGCGCTAACATGTAAAACTGTCTAATAAGTTGAGTTTGCATTAATTGTTACCTTGTTTGAATTGTTGTTTGATTCTAATACCCAGCCAGACATAATGAACACCACTGACCACTGTAAACACAGCCACAAAAACAAATAACAGTTGATTCAAAGCAGATAAATCATACCAACCACTTAAGCTAATCAGCAGGGTTAAAATAAGAATTATCTGCAAAGCTGTGTTAACTTTGCTGACTAAAGTGGGGGTGGCCTCTTTTAAGCGACCCACAAAAAAATTTACATAGCTGGTACCTAAAATAATCACCACATCACGCCCCACAATCAGCAAAAACAACCACATCGGAAAATGCTGCTGGTAAACAAACACACTAAAACAGCATAGCATCATAAGCTTGTCTGCCAGGGGATCTAAAATACTTCCTAATCGCCCTTCCCAACCATACCGTTTAGCCAAAAAACCATCCACACCATCTGAAGCGCCCGCCAATATTGCTAAAATTAAGGCGCCGGAGTAATGCTTTTGTAACATCAGCCAAACCAGAGGTATCAAAGACAGCATCCGGGTGATGGTGATGGCGTTTGGTAAATGACGTAAATAAGTCATGGTTGCCAGCGAAAGACAATGCGATGATCCATACCCAACGGCATATGTTGTAATAAGCCATCTTTAGCCAAAACTTTTATGAAAGCGGCCTGATCAACCCGGGCATTAAGCTGCAATTGCAGACTATGCTGACCGTACTCAATGGCTTGAAAATCAATAATCAGAGGTTGATTTTGCAGATACTGCCAGAGCGTTAGCATGGCAGGCGCATCCGGAATGTCGTTAATGACAACAGATAAGGTAAATTGACCAAATTGACTGGCTTCAATTCGTTGACCATCGGCGAGCTTTTGTTGAATAGATGTGGCTAAAAAATTCAAACCCTTGGACAAGTCCACAAACTGTCGGTTTTCAATGACGGCTTCACTGTCAACAGACTTAAACAAGCCTGCCCGATAAGAATACCCGCTACCATAATGACGTAATTTAACCAACAAAACCTGATCCGGTTGGTAATCTTGGTATACCTTGGTCACCAAATCAGGATTTAAATAACTGACATCTTCCGGCTTGAACTGTAATAAATCAGCATCCATGGGATTATAAAATTGATGTTCTATGCCTTTATTGATGAGTGTTTTCTCTAACCAGTAACGCCCCGGAGAATCATGTGTTACATGGGTAAAACGACCGTCGGGCTGCTCTTCCACCATCCATACAAATAAATTAGGCCGGTTCGGCGGCCACAGGGGGATATTACGATCGATTAACATCTGATTGAGCTTAGTACCATCGGTAACGACATGAAACCACAATCCCGAAGAGCCCGCGTAGGTCG
>CAZWVE010000351.1:0-2051 GCA_964636925.1 uncultured Marinicella sp. | reverse complement strand
AATTCAATTTGGTTGATTGTCCAACCACCGGCCGGTACCGTAAAGTCATCCGCAATTCGATTATCAGCACTGACCTGATGGCCTAAGCCTATCGTGTTCATACCCAGATTTCCCTGCATAACACTTTCATCCAAACCACCTACCCCGGTACCCGGGCTATTAACCAACGGGCCGTTATCATAAAGAACAGCTCCTGATGCCAGTTGCAGACTGTTTTGACCACTTGCTAAGGGTGTATTTTGATTACCACTGGTGGCATTATTGGTGGTTTCTGCGTTCTGAGCCAGTACCATACCAGACACCAATAGTAAGCATACAATTGTACTAAACTTAATTCTCACGAGATTCTCCTGACACACAAATATTCAGTTTATTCTACTTAATAACATAACAAATCACAATTAAAAACGATGATTGTTTAAAAAACTTAAAAGACATACAACCAAATCTTTTATAAATAACATACAACTACATGTTTCATAATCTACTGCAACGATTTGATGACTACTGACGTTAGCAATGTTATTTGTTAGCCTGTACTTTTACCATATAACTTAATTTAATCTCTTCACTTTTTAATCCTATCCCCGATAAAAATAAATTTTCTCACCCGGTCTAACCTGAGCCAATTGATGCAGGGCTTGTCGTTGCAAGACGATTATGCGTGGATAGCCACCGGTGGTTTGACTGTCTCTGTGGGTGATAATATATTCGCCACCCGGTGTGACTTGCAAGCTGCCGGGCACCAAACCGCTGCTGGCAATATCCGTTGTTGATTTAACATTGAGTTGAGGACCTGTGAGCTTCATACCTTGCCGGCTAATATGTTCGGTCATGGCAAATGATTCGCTAAAAATTAGTTTTTGTGATTGGCCGGTAAATAAATCAAACTCCGGTCCGGGGCTGGCGGCAAGCGCGTGTATAGTATTATGTGGCAGACGTTTATGACATGGCTTGCTTCGACCGGCAATGACGGCAGGTTGATGTAAAGATAAGCCATCCTGTTTTTCAAGGCGCCGGCCTTGATAGCCACTCAAATTAGCCATGACAAGGGTCGAGTAACTACCCAAAACAGCATCAGCAGCAATGCCGCCTGCAAATGCCAGATAGGCCCACATACCGCCGGTTAACGGCTTAATCACAAGTTGATCATTGGTTTTTAAATTAATGGGCCTGGCAGTGTCTTGTGTTTTTTGATTGACCAGCACCACGGCCTGAGCCCCTGCCACGGCGGCCGTACAGGCCACACCCATGGTTAAGCTAATACCGGCGATATCCACTTCCAACAGGGCGGTATTGTCATCATTATTCACCATGCGGTTAGCTAACTGTGCCGCGCGACCGTCCATAAATCCCGAAGCCGGTACACCGATATGTGCATAGCCCGGCCGACCGGCATCTTGAACGGTGGTCATAAATCCTGCCTTATCAATGATAACGGTCATTGTTGATACTGCTTGAAATCGGCATATTCAATGGCTTCAAACCGAATGTAATCCAAAGGCTGGCACCTCATGGGTTGGTCAGACTGCCAACTTATCAATGACATTGGTGTGCGGCCAATGACGTGCCAACCACCCGGACTGTTAAGTGCATACATGCCGGTTTGGTCATTGGCTATGGCAATGCTACCTGCCGGTGTATGGGCGCTTGGTTTTGTTTTTCTGGGTAAGTGTAATGTTTCACACAAGCCCGTCAGATAAGCAAAACCGGGCAAAAATCCCAAAAAACTAACAACATAAGTCGGTTGGGTGTGGTGCGTAATCAATTGTGGCAAGCTTAGACCGGTTTGCACTAAAACCTGTTTTAAATCAGGTGCCAGCTTTGGGTCATAACACACCGGAATAGTATGTTGCTGTGGTGTCGTATCACTAACAAGACTTTTTTGACAGGCATCATTAATGGCCAACATTAAATCATCCCTGACCTCAACAGGCTCTTTAAAAACCAACATGATACTGTCTGAAGTTGGCACAACCTCTATAATTTCAGGCACCTTTTGACGACGGATGTATTGCGCTAAGGCCTGTATTCTTCGCGCTTTATGAGGA
>CAZWVE010000350.1:0-2060 GCA_964636925.1 uncultured Marinicella sp. | reverse complement strand
GAAACAAACACTCCACCACGATCGAGCCAGAGTTTGCCGTAAGCACCTTCTAAGGCTTCATAGCTGCCGGAATAAGACGGTGTCAGCGAATTTCTGAAGCCACCGTAGGAAAAAATATGGGTCGGGTTTTTGCCGTTATATTGTAAATCTTTATTCATGACAATAAAGTAAGGCACAAAAGTGCCGTCTTTGGAACGGGCAAAGAACTGTTTCACCACATAGGGCTCGGCATCAAAGCTCGGCTTTTGGGACCGCACAGCGGTGGCTTTAAGATTTTTACCTGATACATGGTACAAAGTCGGTGGCTTAATAAAGGACTCATACACCGCAAAAAAATCACCGGATTTATCATCCACAGAAGTCAAACTCACAGCCCCGTTGGCCGGAAATTCAACCCGGTTTTTTTGCCAAACCCGATTAGCATCATCCGTATTGGGTTGATAAACATCCACCTGAGCCACCACATCCACCAATGAATTAACAATAATACTGTCGTCGGTGGTGGCAATGGATTCGATGGTGGTGAATTGATTCGGGTCTAAAAACACCTGCCAATCACCTGTTTCAGCTTTCGCCTCTTGATTTAACAATAAGTCGGGTTTAATCAATAACACCATACCTTGTTTTAAAGCCTGTTCCTGGAAAGTCCAGTCATCTTTCAGCGACACCAATAACTGTCCTTGAAAAACACCATTAATTTCGGCGCTGTCAGGAAGATTAAGCTTCTTCGGTGTGTTATTCTTTAAAATGTAATAGTCATTTGTCCAAAACGATGTACTATCAAGTACAACATCAATGGCCTCATCCCCCTCACCCAAACGAAAGGCGCCGGTAGATACAGATTTATTGGGGACTGTTAGGAGGGTTTTGGCCGCTTTTAAATCTTCACCCCGGGTCCAGAGTTTGACCACGGCCGGATAACCCGATTCGGTCATACTGCCGGCACCAAAATCTGTGGCCACATACAAATGGTCCTTATCGCGCCATGAAACCCGCATCTTGGCCTTGGGCAACTGAAAACCGTCTTCGATGAACTGTTTACTGTCGACATCGAATTCTTTCATAATAACCGCATCACCGCCGCCGGGTGATAAGTAGGTCAAACAACGTTGGTAGTCAGGCTTCAGACAATTCATGCCTTTAAACACCCAGGTACCCTCGTGCTCCTTATTGTAGGCATCCATATCAAGCACTGTTTGCCAATCAGCAGTTTCTCTGTTAATAAAATCATCCACCCGGACGCGTCGATAAATCCCGCGCGGGTGGGCATCATCTTTCCAATAGTTATACAACCAATCTCCCTGGCGACTGACCGTCGGAATTCGGGATTTATTATTCAGGGTAGCCAATGCCTGCTCATAGAGTTCATCATAAATCGGTTTTGATTTATAGTCATCGGCGGTCGCCTGGTTGTGGGCTTTGACCCAATCCATAGAGCGTTCGGAATCAATGTCTTCCAGCCAAATAAACGGATCAACAGTGGATGCCGGTTGCTTGGCAAAAACCACGCCACTGACCAAGAGAAACAATACAATACGCTTTAACATAACGGTCTGTCAAAAATGAAAGGCAATGATTTTAACGTGAAATCTCTGTCTGATAAAGCGTTGATATCAGTAATCTCTGGGGCAGCGTTAAAAAATGGTTTGGCCGGTGGCATCAGTGAAGTGTTCCAAAAAACGTAAACCACGATAAGAATTGCCTTTTTCGTTCAGGCGGGGCGACCACACGGCGATGCTAAATTCACCGGGCATGACCGCCACAATACCACCGCCGACACCGCTTTTTCCGGGCAAACCCACCCGAAAAGCAAAATCCCCGGCTTCGTCATAAAAACCACAAGTCAGCATAATGGCATTAATACGTTTCGCCTGGCCACGACTTAAATAACTGTGTTGATTATCGGCGCTGCGACCATGCTTGGCCAGGTACATAAAAATCCGCGCCAACTGTTCACAGTTTACGGCGATGGAACACACATCAAAATAGAAATCCAGCACATCTTCGACGTCGTGCTTAATGTTACCCATGGATTTCATAAAATAGGCAAGCGCCATATT
>CAZWVE010000349.1:1844-2076 GCA_964636925.1 uncultured Marinicella sp. | reverse complement strand
CTTTATTCGCAGCGGATTATGACTTAGCTGTGGAAGTCCATGGTCAAGGCTCGCCCATGTTGTTAATTCCGGGTTTGAGTAATTCCGGCGATGTTTGGGATGACACCGTCGCCTATTATAAAGACCAGTATCAAATGCATGTGGTTACTTTACCGGGTTTTGCCGGTCAGCCGCCGATGGCAGAAACTGTGCCATACTTAAGTCAGGTGCGGGATCAACTACTTGACTATTT
>CAZWVE010000349.1:0-1834 GCA_964636925.1 uncultured Marinicella sp. | reverse complement strand
AACCTGAATTATTTCAGAAAATCGTCATTGTCGATGCAGTACCTTTTATACCGGCGTTAACCGCACCCGGGGCCACCGAAGAAAACTCAATAGCCATGGCTGATATCATGAAAGCGCAAATGGATAAGCAAGACGAGGCCATGAGTTCAGCTTCGCTAGATCAAATCCTACCATCAATGATTACCGACCCTGAAAAAATCAAGCTCGCTAAAAAATGGGGCATGGACAGTGATTCGGCCAGTGTTTCACAAGCCATGTATGAAATGATGACCACCGATTTACGTCAGGAAATCGCTACTGTTAAAACCCCGACATTGGTGATGGGTTCATGGATTGCCTATAAAGATTACGGCATGAGCCATGAGCGTTTACAGGCCAGTTACGGCGGTCAATATGCGACCATGGAAAATCATCACTTGGTGATTACCGACACCGGCAAGCATTTCATCATGTGGGATGACCCTGGCTTTTATTTTGCTAAAATGGATGCGTTTTTAAAAGCTGAGTAAACACCCGGTGAAATCATCCACATTATTTTGGATTGTCAATGCAGCAGGTTGGTTTATCTTCCTGCTGCTGAGTGGTTTGTTTTTTAGTGGTTTAAGTGGCCAAATAACGTTAGGCTCGTTATCAATACAGCTTTTTGCCTGGTGTTACTACGTACCGGCCTCCGGCTTGATTCGTCATCTCATTCACCGCTGGGATTGGTTTCAATCAAAATATCATGCACGACTGGTTTTACAACTGCTGCTTGTGACCTTTTTGATGGCTCTCATCGGTCAGTTTCTGGTCTCGTTATTCATGATGTATGGTCTTAATATCATGACCTGGCAAACCTATTCGATGACTATTTTGTTTTTCACGGTGGCGCAATACTGGGTTGTTTTATGCTTATGGACTTTGTTATATTTGGTAATTGGTCATTACCGCACCAACAGAAGACAACAATTGCGGGAGATGGAACTGCAATCAGCCTTACACAAAGCCGAACTATTGGCACTCAAAGCCCAACTCAACCCCCACTTTATTTTTAATTGCCTAAACAATATGCGGGCCATGGCCCTGGAAAATGCCGAGACCACCCGAAAAATGATTACCCATTTGTCGGAAATTCTTAAATATTCTTTTCGCTTCAGTGAACAAACAAAGGTCACTGTCAGTAAAGAACTGCAACATGTACGTAACTACCTGGCTTTGGAAACCATTCATTTTGAGCAGCGACTGCAGCACCAAATTGAGGTCGATAGTGACTGTTTAGATTGTCTTATTCCACCCATGAGTATTCAGTTATTGGTTGAAAATGCCATCAAACATGGCATCGCCAACTCGCCACAAGGCGGGAAAATAAACATACACATAACATCACTTAAAGATCGAATACAAATAACGGTTGTAAACGACGGACAGCTGCATAAACGCACTGATGGTGTTGGTATCGGTTTAAAAAATCTTCGCCAACGCTTACATTTATTTTACCATGATCAGGCAGAACTCAGCTTACAAAATGATGGTACAAAGCATGTGAAAGCCGACTTAATCATACCCAAAAACAGCGCTCATTCATGAAACAAATCACCTCTTATATTGTTGACGATTCACGCCTGGCACGTCAGGAATTAAAACACCTGTTAAAGCAACATCCAAGTATCGATGTTGCCCGGGAAGCGTCCAATGCAGAGCAAGCACTGAACTATATAGATGAAGCCATGCCTGATGTGTTGTTTTTGGACATCCAAATGCCCGGTATGGATGGTTTTGAGTTATTACAACATTTGCATAAGGCACCCCAAGTGGTGTTTGTCACCGCTTTTGATGAATATGCCATTAAAGCCTT
>CAZWVE010000348.1:0-2082 GCA_964636925.1 uncultured Marinicella sp. | reverse complement strand
AAGACCCGTGAGCCGACTGCGATAATGGCCTGATTAAAGGTTAGTTTCTCATCACCCACCTGTAAGGTATGGTCATCGATAAATTGCGCTTCACCGGTGATGCGAGTAACTTTGCGTTGTTTCGCCATTTGTGCCAAACCACCGGTGAGTTTACTGACCACGCCGTTTTTAAAGTCCAGCAATTTCTCACGGTCAATGTCCGGCTTTTTAAAGACCACGCCATGTTGGCTCAGGCTTTCGGTTTCGCGAATGATTGAAGCGGTGTGCAACAGGGCTTTTGAAGGAATACAGCCGACATTCAAACAGACACCACCCAAGGTGTCATAGCGTTCAACCAGCGTCACTTTTAACCCTAAATCGGCGGCTCGGAAAGCCGCGGTATAGCCACCGGGGCCGGCGCCAATCACCACCAGATCTGTGTCGTAGTCATGGTCTTGTGAAACAGTCCGGTCTGTTTCTTTCTGAGGTTCTTGTTGCTTTTCTGTTGCAGGCTTATCCTGTTTGGCCGCCGGTTTGTTTTCCCGGCTTGATTCTTTTTTATTGTCTTCTTTAACTTGTTCGCCACCGGTTTCGCTGACTTCCATTTGCCCAATCACCGCACCCTTAGCAACATTATCTCCTTCACTGACCGTTAAGCTGACAATGGTGCCGGCTTCGGGACTGGGAATTTCCATGGTGGCTTTTTCTGATTCCAGTGTGAGTAATGACTGGTCTTTTTCTACTTGATCACCTTGAGCGACCAAAACTTCAATCACCGGTACATTATCAAAATCACCGATATCCGGTATTTTTATCTCAATTGTTTTGCTCATAATTTGTCTCTTTAAGTGTTATCCCATAAAGGCACATGCAAGGCTTTTGCTAATTGTTCTGCATCCAATAACATTTGTTCGTAATTACCATGATCGACCACCGATACCCGGCTACCGTCTTTTAAAATTAAATTCAGTTCGTAACTGTTGTAGCGACTTTTACTGCTTCTGACTTTTTCTGTAATCAGTTGTAAGGCTTTCACCCGATTTAAGTCAATGCATTTATCTTGTTCTCTGTCGGGCTTTTTAAATCCGGCATAATAATCACGACTAACCAAATCAAATATCCGTGGCTTGGTCAACCATCGCATCAGAAAAAAACCGGCCACCGCAAACGGTAAACCAATCAACAATCCCACCCACAACAGTTCAAAACCCTGACCGCTTGCAATGCGCCAAAACATGAATGCCAGAATGGCCAGTCCAATTAACAGAAAAACCAAGCCAAAAACCAGTCCGCCTTTGGTCGCTTTAAACATCAGTGTTCGACCACCTGACTCCGGCGTAACCAAATAATGCGTCCCGAAATTACTGCCACCGGGTTTAAGCGGTGACCAGTCTACTTCGTGACTAAATTCATCATTAAACCGATCATGCGCCACATCCACCGATTCAACCGCCATGGTTTGTTCGGCTTTGGTTTTCATTTTTTCCAGCCACTTTTTCATGACTTTATATCATCATATTTCCAATCGAATAACCATTATTTTCGACCATAATGGCTATCTGAAATTTTACGCATTATCCCATAAGGGCACATCTAAGACCTTTGCCAATTCTTTTGCATCCATCAAAACCCGATTATACTCGCCACAATCAATCACACTTAGTCGTGTCGTATCCGTTAACACTAAATTAAGCTGGCAACGAACTGACCATTTAAGTTCTACATTGATAATCTGCAAAGCTTTAACACGCTGTAAATCAATCGATTGACGGCCATTAATAATAGCAAAATGTCCACTGTAAGTGCCTGCCTTTAAATCAAAAATCCGGGCTTTGCTTGTTCGGAGGTATAGCATATAGCCAATCACACTAAAAGGAATACCCACCATTAATGCCGCATCGATATTTTCCGTATTATCTTGGCTAATGAACTGCCAAGCAATAACTGCCAAAATAGTTAAACCAACCAGAAAAGGAATAAGAGCTCCTCCGAAAATTCCCGAACATAAAATCCCGGCCAGAGCACCCGGATGATCCAGAACCGTATTGAGCGCAGTAGAGAAAAGGATCGAATACATCGCTGAAATACAGAAACCCAACAATG
>CAZWVE010000347.1:0-2084 GCA_964636925.1 uncultured Marinicella sp. | reverse complement strand
ACAATGGTCAGTATGTTTAGGAGAATTGACTATGACAAACTATAACAATATTCAAGAACGTCTGACCGGCCGCCCCACATCAGATGGTGCCGGCGTTAAACTGACGCGATTGATCGGTGGTGCGCCGTTGCAGGATTTAGATCCGTTTTTATTACTGGATCACTTTGGCTCAGAAGAGTCAACAGATTATATCGGTGGATTTCCTGAACATCCGCACCGGGGTTTTGAAACCGTGACTTATATGCTGAAAGGTAAAATGCGACATAAGGATTCAGCCGGTAATGAAGGGGTTATCAGTGATGGCGATATTCAATGGATGACCGCCGGTTCGGGCATTATTCATTCAGAGATGCCGGAGCAAAGCGAAGGTGAGATGAGTGGTTTTCAATTATGGGTGAATTTACCCAAGTCAGATAAAATGACGCCGCCAAAATATCAGGAATATAAGGCCGCTGATATCCCCGTTGAACACCGTGACAATGGTGTGCAAATCAAAGTCATTGCCGGACAAACCGATCAAGGCACCATCGGTGTGATTAACAACGATTATGTTCATCCCAATTATTGGGACGTGATGATGCCGGCCGGCACGGATTTGACCGATCATTTGCCTGTCACCCACAATGCCTTTATCTATGTCTATGATGGTAAGATAGAAATTGACGAAGCGTATTTAAAAGTCGGTGAATTAGCGGTGTTAACCCCTGCCGAGACGCTACGGGTTAACAGCCTTGAAGAAGCACGCTTTTTGGTTATTTCAGGTAAACCCTTGAATGAACCGGTGGCGCGATATGGTCCTTTTGTGATGAACACGATGGACGAAATCAATCAGGCTTTACAAGATTTTAGAGACAATAAATTAGTTTAAAACACGACACTAACAAACAGGAGCAGATAATGGGATTATTAGTGGATGGCCAATGGCATGACAAATGGTACGACACCGACAGCACCGGTGGCGAATTTAAACGCAGCGAATCACAATTTCGAAATTTTATTACCGCCGACGGCTCCGCCGGACCAACGGGCAAAGGCGGATTTATGGCTGATGCCGGTCGTTATCATTTGTATGTTTGTATGGCCTGCCCCTGGGCGCATCGAACTTTAATCTTTCGGACACTCAAAGGCTTACAGGACATGATTGATGTGTCGGTGGTGGATTATTTTATGGGTGATTTTGGCTGGACTTTTGATCAGCACAATGACGACATTGTCAGTGACGATTTATACGGTCTGGATTATTTGTATGAGTTGTATATTAAAGCCGATGACAATTATTCAGGCCGCGTCACGGTGCCGGTGTTATGGGACAAGCAGCAAGAAACCATCGTCAGCAATGAATCGGCGGATATTATTCGCATGTTTAATTCGGCTTTTGATGACATCGGTGCAAAACCGGGTGATTACTACCCGCAAAAATTACAAGCTCAAATCGACGCCATCAATGACCGGGTTTATAAAGAGATTAACAATGGTGTCTATAAGGCCGGATTTGCCACCAAACAAACGGTTTATGAACGGCATGTCAAAACATTGTTTGATGCCTTGGATTGGGTTGAAAGTCTGCTGGCTGATAACCGCTATTTAACCGGCAATCAAATCACCGAAGCGGATTGGCGTTTATTCACCACCTTAATTCGCTTTGATGCGGTTTATCACGGCCATTTCAAATGTAACATAAAACAACTGACTGACTACCCGAATATCAGCGGTTACGTGCGCGAGTTGTATCAAATGCCGGGTATTGCCAAGACTGTGTACATGGATCATATCAAAGCCCATTATTACACCAGTCATCCGACCATAAATCCCAATGGCATCGTGCCACTGGGGCCGATGCAAGATTTCAGTCAGCCGCATAACCGCGGTTAATGACGGGTTTGCTGTAACCCATGAATCAATAACCGGCGCATCAGTTTTTCGCCGATGCCCCGGGTTTGATTAAATTGCATCAGTTGTAAATCACTGTGCATGTCATCGTCGGCTTTTGCCAAACAAGCCGCTGCCAAAAGTTTTAAGGTTTGCCAGCGGCTTGTTTGTTGTTTTTTAAGCCAGGTCAAGGCTTTGATAATGCGCTGTTCTTG
>CAZWVE010000346.1:0-2088 GCA_964636925.1 uncultured Marinicella sp. | reverse complement strand
TTTTTAAAACGGTCAAAATATCATCGGTAATACCGAGTTTATTTTCTGTGGTAATCGATAGTTTCATGGTGTAATGTTTTATTTACAATAACTATTTATTTTTATTTCAATGCTTTAGAAGCGCTATCTTTTATTGTGTAATTTATTTTTTACGCATTTTAACTTGGTGTTCAACAACTCTCAAGCTATAATTTTATAACCTCAATGCCGTGCTATCGCCATGAAATCAAATAAACTTCACTTCGCCACCCGCACCATCCATTCGGGTTATGACCCCCATCAGCATCAAGGCGCTTTAACACCACCGATACACACCAGCTCCACCTATGCGTTTCAGAATGTCGAACAAGGTGGTCAAGCCTTTGCCGGTGAGAATGCCCGCTATATCTATTCACGCCTGGGCACACCCTCACAGCAACAGTTGGAACATCGTTTGGCCGATTTAGAAGGCGCTGAAGCGGCTTTGGTGACGTCTTCAGGTATGGGCGCGATTACCTCAGCCATGTGGTCTTTGGTGGCACCGGGCGATGAGATTATTGCCGATAAAAGTTTGTATGGTTGCACCTTTAGTTTTTTTGAGCATGGTTTAAAAAAGTTTGGTGTCACTGTGAATTATCTGGATTTGTCTAAGCCACAATTTCTGGCCGAACACATCACCGCAAAAACCAAGCTGGTGTACACCGAGTCGCCCAGCAATCCCAATATGCGCATGGTGGATATCGCCGCTGTGGCCCAAGTAACACGACAACATGGCATAAAATTTATGGTCGATAACACCTTTTGTACGCCATATTTACAAAACCCCATTAGCCTGGGCGCAGATATTGTGGTGCACTCAGCCACCAAGTACCTGGGCGGTCATGGCGATTTGATTGCCGGTGTTATCGCCGGCAGTGCAGATGATTTATTGCATATTCGCCATTATGGCTTAAAAGACATGACCGGCGCGGTGATCTCAGGACATGATGTGGCCTTACTGATGCGCGGCTTGAAAACATTACATGTGCGCATGGATCGACACTGTGAGAATGCCCAAAAAGTGGCCGAACATTTAAACAACAGTCCCTATGTCAAACAGGTGACTTATCCCGGCCTTGCGGATTTTCCGCAAGCTGAATTAGCGAACAAACAAATGCGCCAACCCGGTGGCATGCTGGCTTTTGAACTGAATGGCAGCAGAGAACAAGCTGCCGCTTTTATTAATCGGCTTGAGCTTATTTTATGTGCCGTCAGTTTAGGTGACACCGAAAGCCTGATTCAGCATCCGGCGTCCATGACCCATTCAACCTATACTGAGGAAGAACTCATTGCCCATTTAATCAGCCCGACCTTACTGCGTTTATCGGTGGGCCTTGAGCATATCAACGATATTATTGCCGATATCGATCAAGCCTTGGAGTCGGTCTTTAATGGCGGATCCGGCAATAAAGAGTTATCCGTTTTTGCCTGATTTTTTAAAGCAATCACCCGCCGCTGTAATTCAACGGCGGTGACTTGTTCAGGAATCATCGGCTCACCAACAATCAGTTCAATACGTGCCCAAAATTTCCGTGGCCATCGCTGATACCATTTTTTACCGTAGCGCGAGAACATACTGCCCCACAAGTTATGCAACGCCATTGGCACCACCGGCACCGGATATTTTTGCAAGACTTTTTCAATGCCCCGCTTAAATTCACCCACCTGACCATCATCCGTTAATCGGCCTTCGGGGAAAACAACCACCACTTCGCCGGCCTCAAGCCGCTCATAGATTTGTCGATAGGCTTCTGCCAGAACTTCAGGGTTTTCCTGCTCTGAAGCAATCGGGATACAGCGCGCCAGACGAAAAATCCAGTGCAAGACAGGCATTTGATAAATTCGATGATGCATGACATAGCGTACCGGCCGCGGGGAACGGGCTGAAATAATCACCGGATCCATAAAACTGATGTGATTACAGGCCAGAATCACGCCACCTTCTGATGGAATATTGTGCAAACCCTGATAGCGTGTGCGATAAATCAAGGTACTCACCACCCAGGCAATTAAGCGAACAATAAAATCCGGCATTAACTTGAATATAATCAAACTGACGATAATATGCAG